>JAOUHR010000072.1 GCA_029884515.1 Gemmatimonadota bacterium | reverse complement strand
CGAGCCTGCCGCTGGCGATCATGCACCACGAGATGGTGGACCGCATCATCACCGCCTGCGCCGACCACCTCGCCCACGACGGGATGTTCGTGCAGTACCAGTACAGCCTGCGGCAGCGCGCCGCGCTCGAGCGGCGGTTCCGCGAGGTGTATGTGGGGTTCGCGTTGGCGAACATCCCGCCGGCGTACGTCTACGAGTGTACGCTCTAGGGGGCAGTGGACGGTAGGGACTACGCCGCGTCGGCTGCTTCACGTTCCTCGCCTTCACTCCTCCGGACCGCGCTTCAGCCGTTCGCCTTGGCGAACTCGCGCTTGAGCGTGGCCATCATCGCGCCGCGCTTGTCGTAGAGGCGCTTGAGGGTGCGCGGCTGGCGCTTGGCCAGGGCGTAGCTCGTGAGGATCGGCAGCGCGATCGTCGAGTCGAGGTAGCAGACCACGGCGTCCGGCAGGCGGTCGGGGTCGAGCTTCCCCCAGCTCACCGCTTCGGCAGGCGTCGCGCCCGAGAGTCCGCCCGTATCGGGCCGCGCGTCGGTGATCTGCAGGAAGTAATCGTGCCCCTTCTCGTCGATGCCGAGCACTTCCTGGATCTGCGGCTCGGTCTGGAGCGCGAAGTTCTTCGGTGAGCCGCCGCCGGCGATGAGCACGGCACTCGCCCCGCCGCCCCGCTTGGCGTGCAGCACGATGCTCGCCGTCTCGTTCACGTCTTGGTTGGGGTCGAGGATGCAGCTCCCGCCCTCGAGCGCGAGCGCGGCGATGTTCATCCCGATGCTCGAGTCGCCCGGCGACGACGTGTAGATCGGCACGCCGCAGCGGTACGCCGCCGCGAGCAGCGACTTCTGCGGGATCCCGAGCGCCTTCTCGCGCTCCACGAGGTACTTGCCGCACAGGTGGTGGAACTCCGCACTCGACATCGTGCGCTGGAACTCCGGCGCGCGGATGATCTTCCGGAAGAATGCGTCCGTGGAGAGCAGCACGTCGTAGTCGAAGAAGACGTCGTAGATGCGCACGACACCCTCCTCGCGGAGCACGGTGTCGGACGCTGTCGGGTTGCCCCGGTGCATCGAGAGGCCGAGCCCGAAGTGCGTGTCGTGGTAGAGGTTGGCACCCGTGGAGATGATCCAGTCCACGAACCCCGCTTCCATGAGCGGGATGATCGTGCTCATCCCGAGCCCGGCCGGCGTGAGTGCGCCGGTGAGCGTCATCCCCACCGTGACGTCCTTCTCGAGCATCAGTTCGGTGAAGAGCGCGCAGGCCTCGCGCAGGCGGCCCGAGTTGTAGCTCTGGAACGTGCCCTCGACCAACTGCACGACGCTCTCGGTACCGTCGAGCTTGCGGGGGTCGATCTTCTTGCCGCGGAGGAAGGAGCTCTGGGCCTTGGTGCCGACCTGGGCACTCTTCGCCTCGCGCTGTTCGGCGGCCCGCCTCTGGGCGGCCTTGTTGCCGGCCGCGCTCGCGCGCTCGCCCATGGCCGAACCCTCGGCGCCGGCTGCCGACGCCTTGCCGTGCCGCGAGGCCTTGAATCCGCCCCGGTCGCGTCCGCCGCTCTTCTTCGCCGCCATCCGTCGCGCTCCGCCTGTCGAGAGTCGAGTGCTGCAGGATCGTCCGGCGAAAGATACCGCGACTCGCCCGCCGGGGAGCCGTGCACTACGATTCCGCGCATGAAACGCCATCCGTCACCCCGCTCCGTCACCCTTGCGATCGCGCTCGCGATGGTCCCGCCGTCCCTTGCCGCGCAGGCCACGCCCGGCGCGTTCAGCATCGAGGAGACGACGATCCCGGCGATCCATGCCGCGCTCCGCGCGCGCACGATCACCTGCCGCGCCCTCGTCGAGCGCTACCTCGAGCGCATCGACGCGATCGACAAGCGCGGCCCGGCGATCAACGCGATCGTCACGCTCAACCCGAACGCGCTCGCCACCGCGGACTCGCTCGACCAGGCGTTCGCGCGCACCGGCCGGATGGACGCGCTCCACTGCATCCCGACGATCGTGAAGGACAACTTCGAGACGCACGACCTGCAGACCACCGCCGGCTCCCTCGCCCTCAAGGGCTGGGTGCCCCAGCGTGACGCGACGCAGGTGGCGCGCATCCGCGCCGCGGGGGCCATCGTGCTCGCCAAGTCGAACCTCGCCGAATGGGCGTTCACGCCGTACGAGACCGTGAGCTCGATCCTCCCGGGGTACACGAAGAACCCGTACGCGCTCGATCGCGTGACCGCGGGTTCGAGCGGCGGCACCGCCGCCGCGGTGGCCGCCAACGAGGGCGCGGTCGGGCTCGGCAGCGACACCGGGAACTCCATCCGAGGCCCCTCGGCGCACAACGCGCTCGTCGGCATCCGGTCCACCATGGGGCTCACTTCGCGCGCCGGCGTGATCCCGCTCAACAACCTCGCCGACATCGCCGGCCCGATGACACGCACGGTCTCAGACGCGGTCGCCGTCTTCCAGGTGATCGCCGGCGAGGATCCCGCCGACCCCGTGACCGCCGCGAGCCGGGGCCACCGCGAGCCCGACTACCGCGCGTTCCTGGTGCCGGGCGGCCTGCGCGGCGCCCGCATCGGCGTGCTGCGACAGGCATACGAACGGCCGACCACGGACCCCGAGGTCGTCACGGTGTTCGAGGGTGCGCTCGAAACGATGCGGAATGCGGGCGCCACGATCGTGGACCCGGCGCGCGTCGCCGACCTCGACTCGATCCTCGCGAGCTCGCGCGGGGGCTGCAACCGGTTCCGCGCCGACCTCGAGGGCTACTTCGCCGCCCGTGGCGAGGGCGCGCCGGTGCACACGGTGGACGAGATCCTGAAGAGCGGCGCCTATCACCCGTCGGTGCAGTTGCGGCTGCAGCAGGCGCAGGCCGTCACGCAGTCACCCGACGAACTCCCGGGCTGCGCCTCACGCGAGGCGATGCGCGCGCGGCTCCGCGTCGCGGTGATCGCGCTCATGGATTCCCTGAGGCTCGACGCGATGGTCTATCCTACGTGGAGCAACGTGCCGCGGCTCATCGGCGACCTCAACACGCCGCACGGCGACAACAGCCAGCTCTTCTCGCCGCTGACCGGCTTCCCGGCGATCACCGTGCCGATGGGCTATACGCGCGGCGGCACGTTGCCGGCGGGGATCTCGTTCTACGGGCGGCCGTGGAGCGAAGGCCGCCTGATCACGCTCACGTTTGGGTTCGAGCAATCGTCCCGTTGGCGGCGTCCGCCCGCGCCCGGGCCGTCTTGAGCTGCATCTCGTAGGCCTGCACCACCACCCGCGCCGCCTCCGCAGGATCGTCGGTCACCACCATCAGGTCCATGTCGCCCGGGGAGATCTTCCGCTCGGCCAGCACCTTGCTGTTGAGCCAGCGCACGAGCCCCGCCCAGTAATGCGTGCCGAAGAGCACCACCGGGAACTGTGAGATCTTCCCGGTCTGGATGAGCGTCAGGGCCTCGAACAGCTCGTCGAAGGTGCCGAACCCGCCGGGGAAGATGATGAACGCGCTCGAGTACTTGATGAACATCGTCTTCCGCACGGCGAAGTAGCGGAAGGCCACCAGGGTGTCGACGTACGGGTTGGCGCCCTGCTCGAACGGCAGCTCGATGTTGCAGCCGATGGAGGGCGCGCCCGCGAGCTTGGCCCCCTTGTTGGCCGCCTCCATGATGCCGGGCCCCGCACCCGTGATGATCGAGAACCCCTGCTCGCCGAGCAGTCGGGCGAGCTCGGTGGCCGCGAGATACTGCGGGTCGTCGGGGTGCGTGCGCGCCGAACCGAAGATCGAGACGCCCTTCTCCACCTGCGCGAGCTTGTCGAAGCCCTCGATGAACTCCGACATGATCCGCATCACGCGCCAGGGGTCGGTGGCGCGGAAGTCGGCGCGCGGACCGCCGTACTGCAGGAGCTTGGCGTCCTCGGTGAGGGCCCAAGAGAAGTCACCGATGGCGTCGTCGGTGGCGGCGCGCGGGAGCTGTTCGTCGCGCACGGCGGGCATCGCGGCCGATGCGCGGAAGCCCTCGTCGATGCGGTCGCGGAGGCCCGCGATCGCCTCCTGGGCGGCCGCGTGCATGCGCTCGGGGTCGACGCGCTTGCCGCTTGCCGCCTTGGGCTTGGTGTTCTTCTCTGCTGGACGCTTGGGTGCCATGGCCAGTGAAGTTTACTTTGACGCGTGTCCCACAGCGAACTGCTCCTCGTCAAACCGCAACTGAGCCCCCCGTGACCTTCGTGATGCTCGTGGCCGATGGCGCGCGCGCCGATTCGCTCTTCGCGGCGATGGACGCGGGGCACCTCCCGTCGCTCGCGCGGCTCCGCGCCGAGGGGAGCGCGCACACGGTCACCTCGGTCTTCCCGACGGTCACCGGGCCTGCCTACACACCTTTCCTGATGGGTCTCCATCCGGGGCGAGCCGGTGTGCCCGGGATCCGCTGGTGGGACCGCGCGCGCACGGCGACCCGCTGGCCCTGGTACGCGCGGAGCTACGTGGGCATCGAGGCGCTCCGCGCCGACACGGACCTCACCACCGACCATCGCACCCTATTCGAGTACTCGGACCGACCGCTCGGCGCCTTCACGCCGCACGGTCGCGGGCTCAAACCGGACCAGCGCATCGGCGCCGACCTCGCCTTCGGCGTGCGCATGGGGTGGACCCACTTCCGCGGCGACCTCCCCGCCTGGCTCCGGCTCGACCGCGAGCTCGGCGTACGCGTGGCCGAGCGCATCCGCCGCGACCGGCCCGACGTCGCCTTCCTCGCGCACCCGGGGATCGACAAGCTCTCGCACCAGCTCGGCCACGAGGCACCGGCCGTGCTCGACGCGATGCGCACGGTGGACCTCACCGCGGCACGCATCCGCGAGGACGCCGAGCGCGCGGGCCGCTGGGAGGAGACCGAGATCTGGGTGGTCAGCGACCATGGCCACTCGCGCGTGACCCATCACGAGGACCTGGCGGGCGTGCTCGCCACCTGGGGGCTCGGCGTGATCGCACATCCGTGGATCTTCACCGGCGGACGCGACGCCGCCGTGATGGTGAGCGGGAACGCTATGGCGCACATCTACCTCGAGCTCGGGCGTCGCGAGCGCCCCTGGTGGCCCGCGCTGCGCGGGAAGTGGCAGTGGCTCGTGGAACATCTCCTGGCGCGGGAGTCGGTGGACCTCCTCATGCTCCCGCGCGCGCCGGGCGAGGTGGAAGTGCATGGCCGCGGCCGCGGGATGGCACTCGTCACGCGCGATGCGTCAGGGCGCTACGGCTATCGCACGGAGACGGGTGACCCGCTCGGGCTGCGCGCGGCGCTCGACGCCTCGGGCGCGGTCGCGGGATTCACGGCCGGGGAGAGCTACGACGCGACCATCGGCACCGACCACCCCGACTCGCTCGTGCAGATCATCGCGCTGGCCGACGCGCCGCGATCCGGTGAGATGCTCCTCTCGGCCGCGCGCGACTGGGACTACCGCGCCAAGTACGAGCCGATCCCGCACGTCTCGGCGCACGGCGCATTGCACCGGGAGCACATGCTCGTGCCGTTGGTGATGTCGCGGCCCGCGACCGGCGTGCCGCGGCGGACGGTGGACGTGCTGCCCAGCGCACTGCGAGCGATGGGGCGCGCGGTGCCGTCAGGACTCGACGGCGTCGCGTTCCGCTGAGGGTGGGGCCGGGACCCCTGGCTCCGGGGCCACGCGCGATGCGCCGCTGACACGCTCGTAGAGCCCGCGCAGCCGGAGCGCGATGGCGTGCTGGCGCTCCCGCAGCGCATCGAGGCGCGGCTTCTCGAGGCGGCGCAGGAAGAAGCGTCGCACCGCCGCGAAGGCGTGCTGCCGCCGGTCGCCCACCGCCGTCGCCGCGAAGGCCCAGAACGGTTGCACGATGAGGGCGAGCAGCGCCCAGCCGACTCCGGCGAACTCCCACACCACCGCCGCAACCACCAGGAACCACAGCAGGAAGACCACTGCACCGACCAGCACGCGATGCGTCACGCGCGACTCGGGACCCTCCGCGACCGTGAGCCGGTCGGCGATGTTCGTGGTGATCCACTTGGGCAGCCAGAAGAAGATCCCGCCGGCCACCGACACCGGGATCACCAGCACGAGCGGGATCCGCGCCACCGTCCACTCCACCGCCTCGCCCACTTTCACGTCCGCCTTGAGCTCGCCTGGCGTGAGGCCGAGGATCTCGAGCTCACGCGCGTGCGCCTTCAGTTCGGCGGCGGTCTCGTGCCAGTGCGGCACCCCGCCGCGCCGGATCGCCTCGAGCGCGTCGGTGGTGGTCTTGAGCCGGGTGATCTGCTCGGCCGGGTCGCGACTCGCCCCGACCTCCGCACGCCACACCTGCTCGGCCGTGCGCACGAGCGGCTCGTCCTCCCACCGCTCGAGGTTGAGGGTGACCGAGCGCATCCGGGCCTCGATGCGCCCCGTGAGCTCGCGCACCGCGCTGCGCGAGGTCATGTCGCCCACGAGGTCGTCCCAGACGAGGGGTTCGCTGATGATCACGTGCGCGTCGCTGCGGAACCGGTCGCGGTCGCGGAACACGAGGCCCATCGCCACGATCGGGAAGGCGTGGCCGATCTCGTGCGACGCGCCGATGGCGATGCGTGCCGCGCCCGTCTTCAGCGGCGCGAGCTGCGAGGCGGAGTGCGTGATCCCCTCAGGGAAGATCCCCACCGCGTCGCCATCCTTGAGCGCGGCGTAGACGTCGCGGAAGGAGTCGAGGTTCTGTGAGAGCTTCGTGGGGTCATCCTGTTGGCGATACACCGGCACCGAGCCCACCGCGGCAATCAGCCACCCGATCAGCTTGTCATCGAAGAGCGGTGCCTTGGTGAGGAAGCGCACCGTGCGTCCGGCGGCCACCACCGCGAGCGCGGGATCGACGAGGGAGTTGTTGTGGTTGGCGACGATGAGCACGGGCCCCGTCGCCGGGAGCGGCGTGCCGCCCACGGTCACCCGGTAGTAGGACCGGACGCCGAGGTGCGAGATGATGGGCATCGCCCGGTGGAGCCACATGCGGGGGAAGATACGCACGCCCCCCCCCGGAGGGCGGTTAGATTCGGAACGCGATGCTCACCCTGTTCCTCCGCCTGCTCCCCCGCGCCCTCGTGAGCCCAAGCCTCGCGCGCGCGCTGTTGCTCGTGGCCTGGCGGTTCCGGCGGAATCGGTGGTGGGCTCGGCCACCCTTCCTGCCCCTCCCGGCCCGCGACTACGTGCGCTGGCGGATGTACACGGTATACGGCGACCACGACGCGATCCCGCCCGTGGACGACGCGATCCGCTACGCGCGGTGGGCGGCGCGCTTCGGGTGAGCGCGGGCGCGACCTTCGAGGCGCGCCTCAAGGCCCAGGCCCTCGGGCTCGGCTTCGACCTCGCCGGCATCGCCGCCCTCGGGCCCGCCGAGACCGCACCGGCGTTCGAGCGATGGCTCGCCGCTGGCCAGCACGGCGAGATGGCCTATCTCGAGCGCGGGGCCGCCGTGCGACGCGACACCACGCGTCCCGAACCCGGGATGCGGTCGGCGGTGGTGGTCACGCTCGACTATGGCGGCCGCTCACCGCACGGCACGGTGGCCCGCTACGCCCGCGGCGACGACTACCATCGGTTGATGTGGGACCGACTCGAGGAGTTGCGCGCGTGGGTGCGCGCCGAGCGCGGCGCATCGGTGGGTGGGCGTGCCTACGTCGACACGGGCCCGATCCTCGAGCGCGACCTCGCGCGCCGCGCGGGCCTTGGGTGGTTCGGCAAGAACACCATGCTCATCCATCCTGGGAAGGGATCGTTCTTCTTCATCGGGGCGCTCTTCCTGGACCTCGACCTTGTCGCCGACGCGCCCTTCGCCGGCGAGCACTGCGGCACCTGCACCAGGTGCCTCGAGGCGTGCCCCACGCAGGCGTTCGTCGCGCCGGGCGTGTTGGATGCGCGGCGCTGCATCTCGTACCTCACGATCGAGTCGCGCAGCG
>JAOUHR010000071.1 GCA_029884515.1 Gemmatimonadota bacterium | reverse complement strand
CTCGGCGCGCGAGATCGGCGACGCGATCGCCGAGCATCCGAGCCTCGCAGGCGTCACCTTCACCGGGTCGGTGGACGTCGGCATGCGCCTCGGTCGCCTGATGGCGACCGGCCGGTATCCGCGCCCCTGCATCGCGGAGATGGGCGGCAAGAACGCCTGCATCGTGACCGCGCACGCCGACCTCGATCGCGCCGTGACCGGCATCATCCGCTCGGCGTACGGCATGGGCGGGCAGAAGTGCTCGGCGCTCTCGCGGCTCTACGTGCACGAGCAGGTCGCGCCGGACCTCGTGCAGCGGTTGCGCGAGCAGGTGGCCACCCTCGTGATCGGCGACCCCGCCAAGAAGGAGACCTACCTCGGGCCGGTGACGCCGGAGAAGGGCTACCACGACTACGCGCGCTACGCGAAACAGCTGCGTGAGGGCGGGTCGCAGGTGCTCTTCGGCGGTGCGCAGCTCACGGCGGGCGGGCTCGGTGCGGGGCAGTTCGTCGCGCCCACGCTGGCCGAGTCGCCGCTCGACCACGCGCTCTGGCACGAGGAGATGTTCCTCCCGATCCTCATGATGCACCGCGTGCAGTCGAACGACGAGGCGATGCGCCTCGCCAACGCCTCCACGCTCGGGCTCACGGCCGGCGTGTACGGGAGCGCGGACGAGGTGCAGTGGTTCTTCGATCACATCGAGGCGGGGGTGCTCTACGCCAACCGCCCGCAGGGGGCGACCACCGGCGCCTGGCCCGGCTACCAGCCGTTCGGCGGATGGAAGGGTTCGGGCTCCACGGGGAAGGCGATCGCCTCCTTCTACTATCTCGCGCAATACCAGCGCGAGCAGTCGCAGACCCTGGTGGAGTGAGCGCCGCGTGAGCGCGCAGTTCCTCCCCCTCCGCGACGCGATGGCCCGCCACGTGCGGGACGGGATGACCGTCGCGCTCGAGGGGTTCACGCACCTGATCCCATTCGCTGCGGGCCACGAACTGATCCGCCAGCAGCGGCGCGGACTCACGCTCGTGCGGATGACGCCCGACCTCATCTACGACCAGATGATCGGGATGGGGTGCGCCGCCGGCATCACCTTCTCGTGGGGTGGGAACCCGGGCGTCGGTTCCCTGCACCGCCTGCGCGACGCGATCGAGCATGCGTGGCCGCACGCGATCGCCGTGGACGAGCACAGCCACGCCGGGATGGCGGTGCGCTACAGCGCCGGCGCGAGCGGCCTCCCCTTCGGCGTGCTCAAGGGGTACGCGGGCACCGACCTCCCGGCCGCGAACCCGACGACGATCGCCACGGTCACCTGCCCCTTCACCGGCGAGGAGCTCACGGCGGTCCCGGCGATCCGCCCCGACGTGACGATCCTCCACGCGCAGCAGGCCGACCGCGAGGGGAACGTGCTGCTGCGGGGCATCGTGGGCGCGAGCCGCGAGGCCGCGATGGCCGCGGCGACGGTCGTGGTGACGGTCGAGGAGGTCGTCGAGGAGCTCGACGCGGCGATGAACTCGTTCGTGATCCCCGGCTGGCAGGTGGCGGCGATCTCCGAGGTGCCGGGCGGTGCCTACCCCTCGTATGCGCTCGGCTACTACGAGCGCGACAACGCCTTCTACCTGGCGTGGGACGCGATCGCGCGGGACCGCGACGCCTTCAGGGCGTGGATGACACGGCACGTGACCGGAACGGCCGACCACGCGGCGTTCCTCCGCAGCGTGGGAGCGGTCGCATGACGTACACGCCCGACGAGATGATGACCGTCGCGGCGGCGCGTCGGCTCAAGGAGGGCGCCGTCTGCTTCGTCGGCATCGGCCTCCCCAGTGCGGCCTGCAACCTCGCGCGGCTCACGCACGCGCCCGGGCTCGTGCTCATCTATGAATCGGGGACGGTGGGCACGCGCCCGACCGTGCTCCCACTCTCGATCGGCGACGGCGAACTCGCCGCCACCGCACGCACGGTGGTTCCGCTGCCGGAGATCTTCACCCACTACCTGCAGGCCGGCCGCGTGGACGTCGGCTTCCTCGGCGCGGCGCAGATCGACCGCATGGGCGACCTCAACAGCACGGTGATCGGCCCATATGACGCGCCGAAGGTGCGGCTCCCCGGTTCGGGAGGCGCGCCCGAGATCGCCCGGCACGCGCGCGAGGTGCTGATCGTGATGAAGCAATCCACGCGCAGCTTCGTCGAGCGCCTCGACTTCCGCACCACCGCCGGGCGTCCCGGCGCGGTGATCACCGACCTCGGCGTGCTCGAGCCCGACGCCGGGACGCGGGAGCTCACGCTCCGTGCCATGTTTGAGGGGGTCACCGTCGAGGCGGTGCGCGCGGCGTGCGGGTGGCCGCTGCGCGTCGCCGACCGGCTGACGACCATCGCTCCGCCCACCACCACCGAGCTCGAGGTGCTGCGCGCCCTGCACGACCGCACGGCCAAGGCGCACGCGCACCGAGTCGTCCTGACCTTCCCCAGCTGAGCCGACCATGACCGCGACCCTGCCGACCAAGACGTCGAACCCGCACATCAAGACGGAGCTCCCCGGCCCCAAGGCCAGGGCGATGATCGCCCGCGACGCGGCCGTGGTCTCGCCGTCCTACCCGCGCGACTACCCGTTCGTGATGTCGCACGGGAAGGGCGCCGAGGCGTGGGACGTGGACGGCAACCGCTTCCTCGACTTCGCCGCGGGGATCGCGGTCTGCTCCACCGGGCACGCGCACCCCGAGGTGGTCGCCGCGATCACCGAGGCGGCGAGGGGATTCCTCCACATCTCCAGCGACTACTGGCACGAGCGGCAGGTGCGGCTGGGCGAGCGGATCCGCGAGCTCAAGCCGATGGGCGAGGAGCCGGCGATGAGCTTCATGTGCAACAGCGGCACCGAGGCGGTGGAGGGCGCGCTCAAGCTGGCGCGGTACGTCACCGGAAGGTCACGGTTCATCGGGTTCTTCGGCGGCTTCCACGGCCGCACGATGGGCTCGCTCTCGTTCACGTCGAGCAAGTACACGCAACAGAGCGGGTTCTTCCCGACGATGCCGGGCGTCACGCACGTGCCGTACCCCAACAACTTCCGTCCCGTGCTCGCGGGGGCCGAGCAGGGGCAGGCGGTGCTCGACTACATCGAGCAGGTGCTCTTCGTGCACAACGTGCCGGCGAGCGAGGTGGCCGGGATCCTGATCGAGCCGATCCAGGGCGAGGGCGGGTACGTGGTGCCGCCGGCCGGCTTCCTCAAGGGCCTCCGTGCGCTCTGCGACAAGCACGGCATCCTGCTCATCTTCGACGAGGTGCAGTCGGGGGTGGGGCGCACCGGGAAGATGTTCGCCGCGCAGCACGAGGGCGTGGTGCCGGACATCATGACGCTCGCCAAGGGGCTCGGCAGCGGGATGCCGATCGGGCTCGTGGTGGCGCAGAAGAGGTGGATGGAGAAGTGGAAGCGCGGCGCGCACGGCAACACGTACGGCGGGAATCCCGTCTGCTGCGCCGCGGCGATCGCCACGCTCGACCTCGTGGAGCGCGAGTACGCCGCGAATGCGGCGACGGTGGGCGCCTACTTCCTGGAGCGGCTGCGCGCGTGGCAGGCGCGGTGCCCGCAGATCGGCGAGGTGCGCGGCCGGGGCCTGATGATCGGCATGGAGCTGATCGCCGGCGGCACGGACAGGACGCCCGCCAGGAAGCTCTGCGACGACCTCGTCACCCGCGCCTACCACAACGGGCTGCTGCTCCTCCCGTGCGGCATCAGCACGGTGCGGTTCATGCCGCCACTCCTCATCACGCGCGCGCAGGTGGACGAGGCGATGGGGATGCTCGAGCAGAGCATGGCCGAAGCGCTCGCGTGACCCGCTGAGCTCGGCGGCGCACGCCTGATGCCGCGCGACCCGCGGTACGACATCCTCTTCGAGCCGGTGCGCATCGGCCCGGTGACGGCGCGCAACCGCTTCTTCCAGGTGCCCCACTGCAACGGGATGGGGCACCAGATGCCGGCCGCGCACGCCGCGATGCGCGAGGCGAAGGCCGAGGGCGGGTGGGCGGTGGTCTCCACCGAGGAGTGCGAGATCCACCCGAGCGGCGACCTGGCACCCTACGTGGAGGCGCGCCTCTGGGACGACGCCGACATCCCCGCCCTCGCGCTCATGTGCGACCGCGTGCACGCGCACGGCGCGCTGGCGGCGCTCGAGCTCGTGCACAACGGACCGGCCTCGTCGAACAACTACTCGCGCGAGGTGGCGCTCGCGCCCTCGCACCAGGCGCTCAAGAGTCCCCACCCGCACCAGGCGCGGGCGATGACGACGCACGACATCCGCGAGTACCGGCGCTGGCACCGCGAGGCCGCGATCCGCGGCAAGCGCGCGGGGTTCGACATCGTGTACGTGTACGCGGCGCACGACTTGAGCCTGCCGATGCACTTCCTCCAGCGGCGGCGCAACCACCGCACCGACGAGTACGGCGGTTCACTCGAGAATCGCGCGCGCCTCTTCCGCGAGGTGATCGAGGACACCAAGGAGGCGATCGGCGACACCTGCGCCGTGGTGGTGCGCTTCGCGGTGGACGAGCTCCTGGGCGACGACGGCTTCACCGTCGCCGAGGCGAAGGAGGTGGTGCACATGCTCGCCGAGCTCCCCGACCTCTGGGACGTGAACGTCGCCGCCTGGTACAACGACTCCGTCCCTTCGCGGTTCGCCAAGTCCGGCGCGCAGGAACCGTACACGCACTGGGTGAAGCAGTACACCACCAGGCCGGTGGTGGGCGTGGGGCGATTCACCTCGCCCGACGCGATGGTGGACCAGGTGACGCGTGGCATCCTCGACATGATCGGCGCGGCGCGGCCGAGCATCGCGGATCCCTTCCTCCCGCGGAAGATCGAGGAAGGGCGGGTGGACGACATCCGCGAGTGCATCGGCTGCAACATCTGTGTCACCGGCGACATGACGAGCACGCCGATCCGCTGCACGCAGAACCCGACGATGGGCGAGGAGTGGCGGAAGGGCTGGCACCCCGAGCGGATCGCGCCGAAGCGCTCCGACACGCGCATCCTCGTGGTGGGTGCCGGCCCCGCCGGTCTCGAGGCCGCGCGTGCGCTCGGGCAGCGGGGCTACGAGGTGCATCTCTCCGAGGCCGAGCGCGAGCTCGGCGGGCGCGCCCTGAAGGAAGGACGGCTCCCGGGCCTCGCCGAGTGGGTACGCGTGCGCGACTGGCGCGTGGGGCAGATCGAGAAGCTCCCGGCCGTGACCGTGTATCGCGAATCGCCCATCACGGCGGACGAGGTGCTCGAGTTCGGCGCCGCGCAGGTGGTGATCGCCACGGGCGCCAGCTGGCGGCGCGACGGTGGCGGACGCTCCAACCCGTTCGGCGTGCGCGGGCTCGCCGCGTTCGCCCGGACGCCCGACGACCTGATGGCCTGGCGCATCCCGTCGGGGCACGTCGTGATCTTCGACGACGATGGCTTCTATCTCGGGAGCGTGATGGCCGAGATGGTCGTGAAGGCCGGGGGGACGGCGACGATCGTGACGCCCGAGGACGTGGTGGCGGGATGGAGCACCAACTCGCTCGACTTCCGCCACCTGCAGAAGCGGCTCTACTCGCTCGGCGTCGCACAGCTCACGTGCCACAACATCGTCGAGGCAGGCGCAGGCGTGCTCAGGCTCCGACACACCTGGTCGGGTGCGACGCGCGACCTCGCCTGTGACGCGGTGGTCTGCGTCACCTCGCGCACGCCGAGCGACGCGCTGGAGCGGGAACTGCTCGCGCGCCGCGAGGAGTGGGACGCCGCCGGCGTGCGCGCGGTGCGCTGCATCGGCGACGCGCTCGCGCCGGGGCTCATCGCGCACGCCGTGTACGCCGGCCACCGCTTCGCGCAGGAGTTCGACGCGGGACCGACGGCGGACGTTCCGTTCCGGCGGCACCTCCCGGTGGCGCAGCCCGGCTGAGCGATGCGGGCGCACGCCGAGCCCGGCGCCGGACGCCGCTCCCGGTCGCGCGCGCACGTCGTGTGCGCGAGCCTCCTTCTCTCGCTCGCCCCCGCGGCCGACCTCGACGCACAGGGGCTGCGCGGGACCATCACCGAGGTTCTGAGTGGCCGCCCCGTAGCGGGCGCGATCGTGGCGCTCCTCGATTCCGCCGGCACGACCTTGGTGCGCGGCCTCTCCGACGGCGCGGGCCTGTATCGCATCCCGTTCGCGCCCTCGGCGCACCGCCTGCGCGTCATCCGCATCGGCTTTCACCCGTTCGAGGCACCCGTCGCGGCGGGGGCCGGGGTCGACGCCACCTACGACGTGCGACTGGAGCCGCTCCCGAGTCTCCTCGCGCCGATCATCGTGCGCGCCAACCCCGGTTGCCCGCGCCGCTCCGACACCGAGCGCGCCTTCGGTCTCTGGACGCAGGCGCGGGCGGCCCTGCTCGCGACGGTCGTGGCACGCGAGGCGACGCCCGCCGAGAAACGGCGCATCCGCTACGAACAGGTCTTCTCCGGTGGCGCGAAGGAGGAGGTCACTCGCCACACGGTGCGGCTGAGCACCGAGAGCGACTCGCTCGGCTCGTTCTTCGCGGCCCGGTCGGCGGGCGACTTCGTCCGACAGGGATTCATGGAGGCGCAGAACGGTCAGCGCACGTTCTTCGGACCCGACGCCGAGGTCCTGCTCGACGACGAGTTCCTGTTGTCATACTGCCTGCGCCTCGCCAGGCCGGACGCGGCCCGCGCGGACCTCGCCGGCCTCGCCTTCGTCCCGGTGAAGGCACGCCGGGGCATCATCGACATCGACGGGGTGGTATGGATCGACACCATCGCGCGATCGCTGCGCGAGATCGCCTTCCGCTACCGCGACCTGGGGCGCGGCACGGCGCGGTTCCGGCCTGGCGGGTCGATCTCGTTCCTGGAGATGTCGAACGGCGTGGTGCTGATCGATCGCTGGGAGTTCCGGCTCGTGGGCGCGCAGGTGAGCTCGCGGTCGCGTCCCGTGGGACTTGCGCTCTCGTCATTGCTCTACCTCGACCTGACCGGCGGTCAGCTCGCCCGCGCGTCCTGGCCGGACGGCACCGTCTGGCAGGCCTCGCTCGGCACGCTGCGGGGGCGCCTGATCCTCCGCGATGGCCGGCCCGCGGCGGGCGTGCCGATCGCGCTGGATGACACCGATTACGAGGCGACGACGGACTCGACGGGGAGCTTCGCGATCACCGACCTCGTCGCGGGCCCGTACGTGATGATCCTCCCCGAACCGCGCATCGAGTCGCTCGGGCTGCGCATCCCGCTCGGCGTGCGGTTCACGGCAGTCCGCGACTCCACCCAATACGCCGCGCTGGCCGTCCCGACGCTCGAGGAGTACGTCGCGGATCGCTGCGAGGCGTCGAAGCAACTCGCCGCCGGCGACAGCACGTACTTGCTCGGACGCGTCTTCCGGGACGACGGTGCGCCCGCGGGGGGCCTCCGGGTGTCGTTCTCCGTGCTCGCCGGGTCCGGCGAATGGGAGACCCTGCCGACCCACTTCCTCACGGGCCCGAGCGGCGTGTTCCAGTCGTGCGGCACGCGATACGTGCCGGGGAACCTCGTGCGCGTCACCGTGCGGCAGAAGGACGGCACGACGACCGCCGTGGAGCACACGATCACGTCGCGCATGAGCGTGGTGCGGGTCGTCATCCCGGAATGAGCCGTCCGACGGTGCGCATCGACGATATCTTCCATCGGCGTCGACTGTGTGGTCCACCCGCGATGATGGAGACGGCCTCCCGATGTCCGTGACGAAGAAGGTCCCGACCCACGCCCGCGTCGTCGTCATCGGCGGCGGCGTGATCGGCTGCTCCGTCGCCTATCACCTGGCGCACATGGGGTGCAAGGACGTCGTGCTGCTCGAGCGGCACCAGCTCACCGCCGGCACCACCTGGCACTCGGCCGGACTGATGGTGACGTTCGGCTCCACCTCCGAGACCTCGACCGAGTTCCGCAAGTACACGCGCGACCTCTACGCGCGCCTCGAGGCGGAGACGGGCCAGGCCACC
>JAOUHR010000460.1 GCA_029884515.1 Gemmatimonadota bacterium | reverse complement strand
CCACCGAGAACGGCGGGCCCGAGATGCTGATCGAGCTGGCCTACCGGCTCGCGGTGGACGACTCGCCGTTCTACCAGAACATCCGCAAGAACGTGATCACCTTCATCACGCCCGTGCTCGAGGTGGACGGGCGCGAGAAGCAGGTGGACACGTACTACTTCAACAAGAAGCGCGCGACCGGCGACGCCCGGCTCCCACTCATGTACTGGGGCAAGTACGTCGCGCACGACAACAACCGCGACGGCATGGGGCAGTTCCTCAACCTCACCCGCTCGATCAACAAGACCTTCCTCGAGTGGACGCCGCAGGTGATGCACGACCTGCACGAGGCGCAGTCGTACCTCTACTCCTCCACCGGCACAGGTCCGTACAACGAGTGGCTCGACCCCATCACCGTGAACGAGTGGTGGATGATGGCACAGGCCGACGTGATGGAGCTGACCAAGCGCGGCGTGCCCGGCGTCTGGACCTATGGCTTCTACGACGGCTGGACGCCCAACTACCTCTTCTTCGCCGCGCACTCGCACAACGCGATCGGGCGCTTCTACGAGGTGCAGAGCTACGGGCCGGACAACAACCCGAACCTCCGTGTGGGCGCGACCACCACGAGCCGCGAGTGGTTCCGTCCCAACCCACCCCTCCCCTCGATCAAGTGGGGCCCGCGCAACTCGGTGAACATCAGCGAGTCGGGCGTGCTCTTCTCGCTCGACCACTTCGCCAAGAACCGCCACCTCTACCTCGAGAACTACTGGCTCAAGAACAAGCGCTCCGTCGAGAAGGGGCGCGCGGGCCCGACCTACGGCTGGGTGATCCCGGCCGGACAGCGCCGCCGCGCCGACGCGGTGGACGCCGTCAACGAGCTCTTCCGCCAAGGCCTCGAGATCCAAGTCGCCGACGCGAGCTTCACGATGGGCAGCATGAAGGTCGAGAAGGGGGACTTCATCATCCGCGGCGACCAGCCCTACCGCACGCTCGCCGACATGTACTTCGCCGTGCAGAACTTCTCGCCCTCCAACCCGCGCCCCTATGACGACACGGGCTGGACCTTCCCGCTGATGCGCAACGTGGTGGTGAGTCCGGTGACGGACACGAGCCTCTTCGCGCAGAAGATGACGAAGATGACCGCCCTCACGAAGGCGCCGGGCGGCATCGCCGGCAACGGCAGCGTGGTGGTGGTGGACCACACCACGGACAACAACCTCATGGCGATGCGCTTCCGGCTGAAGGACGTGCCGATGCGCGCGGCCGAGGAGGACTTCGAGGCGGCCGGCCGGAAGTTCCGCGCGGGCGCGTTCATCATCCCGAACGCGAACGCGGCACAGGTGGGCCCGGTGCTCACCGAGCTCGGGCTCCAGGGTGTTGCGATGGCCGCTGCGCCGGACGTCAAGCAGCATGACCTCGACGTGCCGCGCATCGGGTACATCCACAGCTGGCAGCGCACGCAGGACGAGGGATGGGTGCGTGCGGCACTCGACTCGTACGGCGTGCCGTACACCTACTTCGCCGACCAAAAGCTCCGCGAGGGGAACCTCCGCGCGAAGTACGATGTGCTCATCTACCCCTCCGTGGGCGGGTCGGCCACCTCGCAGGTGCAGGGCATCGCGATGACCGGCAAGGCGCCGCTCCCCTACAAGCGAACGCCGGAGACGCCGAACCTCGGCGGCATCGACGAGTCGGACGACATCCGCGGCGGGATGGGCTACGAGGGGCTGCAGGAGCTCTACAAGTTCGTGCAGGCAGGCGGCACGTTGATCGTCGAGGGGTCCACCTCCACGATCTTCCCGGAATACAAGCTCACCACCGGCGTCACGGTCGAGGAGCCGGATGGCCTCTTCGCGCGCGGTTCGGTGTATCGCGGCATCGTCGCCGACCGCCGGAGTCCGGTGGCATACGGCTACGGCTCGCAGGTGCCCGTCTACTTCAGCCAGTCGCCGGTGCTGAACGCCGGCGGCATCGCCGGCGGCGGGTTCGGCGGCTTCGGTGGCGGCGGCTCGACCACCGGGCAGAACACCACGCCGATGGCGAACAAGCTCCCGCTCTCGCCGTGGGACTGGAACGCGGCGGATGCGGCGCCGACAGCGGCCGGGGCGGCTGGCGCGCGCGGTCCGGGAGCGGGTGGTGCGCGTGGTGCCGGCGGTGGCCGCGGTGCGGCGGCGGCTGACGCCGGCGGCGCGGACGAGGTTGCTGGCCCGGGCGGTGGCGGCGGCGGTGGCGGCGGCGGTGGCCGCGGCGGTGGCCGCGGCGGGTTCGGCGGTGGCGCGGCACTGGCCGACCGCCCGCGCGTCGTGGTGAGCTTCCCGACGAACGTGAGCGACATCCTCCTTTCGGGCACGCTCGCCGGCGGCGAGGGCCTCGCGGGCCGCGCGCAGGTGGTCGATGCGCCGGTCGGCGCCGGACACGTGGTGATGTTCGCCATCCGGCCGTTC
>JAOUHR010000459.1 GCA_029884515.1 Gemmatimonadota bacterium | reverse complement strand
CGCGCAGCCCCGGGCGCTCGGCGAGGAGCCGCTGGACGAGTTCCTTGCCGCCGATGCCCGGCATCATGACGTCGGTGAGCAGGAGGTCGATCCGGCCCGACTCCTCGCCCGCGACGCGGAGGGCCTCCGCGCCGTTCGAGGCCTCGAGCACGCGGTAGCCCGTGCTCTCGAGCACGCGGCTGAGCGCCCGGCGGATCGCCCCCTCATCCTCCACCAGGAGGATGGTGTCGCCCGGCTGCGCCCTGCCGGAGCCCGCCTGTGGACTGTGCCGTGGGTCCGGAGCGCGGTCGGGATCAGGCTCGAGTGGGAGGAGGATCTCGAACCGCGTGCCGCGTCCGAGCTCGGTCTCCACGCGGACAATCCCGTCGGCGGCGCGCACGATCGCGTACGACGTGGCGAGCCCGAGTCCCGTGCCCTCACCCGCGGGCTTGGTGGTGAAGAAGGGTTCGAAGAGCCGCGCACGCACGGCCTCGGTCATGCCCGTGCCGGTGTCGGCGATCGAGATCCCGACGGCCGGCCGCTCCCCCTTGCTTCCCGGGAGCATCACGCCCGGCGCCGTCGCGATGCGGATGGTGAGCGTGCCGCCGTCGGGCATCGCGTGCACCGCGTTGATCACGAGATTCATGATCACCTGCTCGAGCTGCCCGGGATCCACCCGCACATAGCGCGGCGTCCCGCTGGTCTTGAGGCGGAGCTCCACCCCCTGGAAGAGCAGGCGCTCGAGGATGCCCTGCATCCCTCCAACGACGGCATTCACGTCGACGGTGCGCGGGATCGCGACCTCGCGCCGGCTGAACGAGAGGAGTTGGCGCGCCAGCGCCGCCGCCCGGTCGGCCGCCTCGCGGATCGCGCGCACTTCCTCGAGTCCAGCCGCCCCGGCGCCGAGGTCGGCCGCGAGGAGGTCGGACGAGCCCTGGATGATCGTGAGCACGTTGTTGAAGTCGTGCGCGATCCCGCCGGCGAGGCGGCCCACGGCCTCCATCTTCTGCGACTGGCGGAACTGGTCCTCGAGCTGCTGCCGCTCGGTGACGTCGAGCACCATCATGCCGACGCCGATGGGCGGGCTCCCTTTCGCGCGCAACGGATAACAGGTGACGTTCCAGCGGCGGACGCCAAGGGTGCCCGCATCGCCCACTTCCACCGCGAGGTCGGTTTCGGCCACCCCGGTCCGCAGCACGCGGTCCAGGATCGGCGAGAGCGCACCAGCGAGCTCCGGCGCCATCTCGTCGAGCGTGCGGCCCGCGTACGCGGCGCCCGCGGTGCCGCTCATCTGCGCCAGCGCCTCGTTCACGCGCCGGAAGCGGAGCTGGCGGTCGAGGAACGCCACGCCGATCGGTGCGCTCTCCACCGCGGAGTCGAGATATGCACCGGTCTCCTCCAGCAGACGGAGCGTGTCGTCGCGCTCGGTGACGCGCTGCTCGAGCTCCACCGCCTGTTCCTCCAGCGTCGCCGCCTGCAGCTCGACTTCCAGCGACTGCTGTTCCAGCTCCGTCGCCTGGTCATCGAGCCTCACGCGTTGCTGCCGGGCCTCCTCTGCGTGGCGCGCGAGGTCCCGCGCGACGCGCCCGAAGGCGACGGCGATCACCAACAGGGTCAGCAGCACCGCGGCGGTGCCGGCAAGCACCACTGTGCGGAGGGTCCGGAGCGCGTCGGCCCGCGCTGCGGACTGCTGGCTGACCAGGGCTTCGAAGTGGTGGGAGATGGCGTCGAATCTCACGGTGGCGTCCGTGGCCAGTTCGCGAGTGAGCGGCGCCCCGGCCAGGAGCGGGACGACGATGCGGGCGTCCCACGCCCCGATGTCCGCTGCCAGCGAGTCGAGCTGCGCGAGCGATCCCGCGTCGTCCGCGACGAGGCTCCGCAGCTCCTCGAGCTGGCGGCGCAGGCCGGTGCGCGCCGCGTCCGCGCGTGCGGGGGCGCCGGGATCGTCGCGCAGGGCGAAGGCGCGCACGGCACTCTCGCCGCGCCAGGCGAGCGCCTGCGCCGCGGTGGCCGCACGCAGGGCGTCGCCACTCGCCACGAGGCGTTCACGTGCAGCGCCCGATGCGAGATAGTCGGCGACGACGAGCGTCACCACGACCGCCGAGGCGACCCCCACCGTCAGCCGCCAGCGCTGCAGGCGCTTCGTGAGCAACTCGTCCAGCGAGACGCGGACGGTCTCGGCGCTGCCGGGCGGAATCGTCACGGAGGGGAGTTGGGGGCCCTGGCGAGCGGGAAGGTCGGGTCGCGTCTGTCAGTTCGCCCCTGACTTGGCGAACGCTATCGTGCGAGCGGTCGCGCCAATTATAGTACGAGGTGCGAGTCCCCGCTCCGATCCCCGTCACAGGTCGCGCCGTTGATGCGCCGCCGCCCGCAGGCCCGCGCCCTCGGGCGCTCGCCCGCGCGCTTGCCCGCGCGTTCGAACCGCTGGCCGCCGGCGTCCTCTCCATG
>JAOUHR010000070.1 GCA_029884515.1 Gemmatimonadota bacterium | reverse complement strand
GGTGAGCCAGACCAAGCGCCTCTCGTATGGCCTCGGCGTCTCGCCGACGCTCTTCCATCTCTACCCCGGGTTCGGCCGCATCCAGCGCATCCGGCACTCGATCTCGCCGACGATATCCTACCAGTACTCGCCCGCCGCCTCGGTGAGCAGCGAGTTCCTCGCCGCGCTCGGCAAGCGCCAGAATGGATACCTCGGGTCGCTCGCGCAGAACCGCGTGAGCCTCGGGCTCGCGATGAACGTCGAGGCCAAGATGCGGAGCCCCGGCGATTCCGCGGACGCGGAGGGGAAGAAGATCCGGCTCGCCTCGCTCCAGTTCACCTCGCTCTCCTACGATTTCGAGCGCAAGGCGAAGACAGGGACGTCAGGGTTCGCCACGGACCGGTTCGGGTACACCTTCCGCTCGGACCTGCTGCCGGGCTTCGACCTGGGCGTGGACTACTCGCTCTTCCAGGGCAGCGTGCTGAGCGACACCGCGGTCTTCAAGCCGTACCGCGAGTCGGTGCGCGCCTCCTTCTCGCTCAACAACCGGTCGTTCATCGTGCGCAGCCTGGGCCGGCTCTTCGGCATCGAACCGCCGGCCGCCGACGCGCAACCGGGGGCCGACCCGGCCCTGCCGGAGCAGTCCGGTGGCGGCCTCGTTTCCGGCCGGGATGCCATGAGCGGCATGGGCGCCGTGACGGGCACGCGGTCGCGGGCCGCCGTGCAGGAGATCCCGACGGGCACGGGATTCCAGGCGTCGTTCACGGTGAGTTCGCAGCGACAGCGCCCGCCGGTGGGAGGCCGCATCGTGGACTACGATCCCACCGTGCTCTGTCAGGGCCTCCTCGGGCTCCCCAACTATGACTTCTGCGTGCGTAATGCCGAGCAGAACGCGCCCACCGAGATCAACTCGGGGCCCGCGACCGCCGGCGGCACCTTCTTCCGCATCGCGCCCACGACCTCCGTCGGCGTGCGCACGAGCTTCAACCTCACGCCGAAATGGGCCGCGTCGTGGAGCACGAACTACGATGTGGAGCGTGAGGAATTCGCGAGCCAGGTCGTGACGCTCCAGCGTGAGTTGCACGACTGGCGCGCGATCTTCGGCTTCACGCAGGCGCCGAACGGCAACTTCGCCTTTACATTCTTCATCTCGCTCAAGGCCCAGCCGGAGATCAAGCTCGACTACGACCGGCAGACCTACCGGCCCTCGTCCACGACTCCCAGGACGCCCTGATGCCCAACGCCCCGCTCGAGCTCGACGGTTCCTCGTTGACGGTTGCCGCCCTGCTCGACGTCGTGGAGCGCCGCCGCCCCGTGCGACTCGCGGATGCGGCCCGGACGCGCATGCGGACCACGCGCGGCATCGTCGAGTCGCTCGTCGCGAAGGGAGAGCCGGTGTACGGCGTCAACACCGGGTTCGGCAAGCTCTCCGACCACGCGATCCCGCCCGGCCAGCTGGCACAGCTGCAAGTGAACCTCGTGCGCAGTCACGCCGCGGGTGTGGGGCCGCGACTCCCGGAGCGCGAGGTGCGGGGGATGATGCTGCTCCGCGCGAACGTGCTGGCGAAGGGGTTCTCGGGTGCGCGCCCGGAACTCGTCGACCTGCTCTGCGGGATGCTGGGCGCCGGCCTCTATCCCCTCGTGCCGGAGCAGGGCTCGGTCGGCGCGAGCGGGGACCTCGCGCCGCTGGCGCATCTCGCGCTGGCGCTGATCGGGGAAGGGGACCTCGCCTCGTCCCGCGGGGTGGGTCCGGCAGCGACGGTGTTGCGGGACCACGGCCTTGCGCCGGTGACCCTCGCGCCGAAGGAAGGCCTCGCGCTCATCAACGGCACGCAGGCGCACACGGCCGTCGCGGCGCTTGCGCTGGTGGGGGCGCAGCGCTGCTGGCACGCGGCACACGTCGCCGGTGCGGCCTCGCTCGAGGCGTTGCTCGGCACCCCCACGGCCTTCGATCCGCGCATCCACGCGGCGCGCGGCCAGCGGGCTCAGTCGGAATCCGCGGCGCTGCTGCTCGAGCTCCTCGCCGAGAGCGAGATCCGCGAGTCGCACCGCGACGGCGACCCGCGCGTCCAGGATGCGTACGCGCTCCGCTGCATGCCGCAGGTGCACGGGCCGGTGCTCGAGGCCATCCGGTTCGCCGAGTCGCTGATCACCGCCGAACTCAATGCCGCGACCGACAATCCGCTCGTGTTCGACGACGGCACGATGCTCTCGGGGGGGAACTTCCACGGACAGGCCGTCGCGATGGCGCTCGACGTGCTCGCCATCGCGCTCACGACCCTCGCCGGCATGAGCGAGCGGCGCATCGACCGGCTCGTGCACCCGGACCTCAACCAGGGCCTGCCGCCCTTCCTCACGCCGACCGCTGGCGTGAGTTCGGGCTTCATGATGGCCCAGGTGACGGCTGCAGCGATCACCAGCGAGTGCAAGGTGCTCGCACACCCGGCGAGCGTGGACACGATCCCCACCGACGGCAGCAAGGAGGATGTGGTCCCGATGGCGATGGGCGCGGCGATCAAGCTGCGCCGCGTGCTGCACAACGTGCAGCACGTGCTGGCGATCGAGCTGATGTGCGCGGCGCAGGGGCTCGAATCGCGCCGCCCGCTGCGGGCCGGAGCTGGCGTCGAGCGCGCCTACTCCACCGTGCGCGCGCACGTGCCCGCGCTGGCCGAGGACCGCGTGCTCGGGCCCGACATCGAGCGGCTCGCGGTGGCGGTGGCGGCGGGGGAGTTCGACGAGATGCAGCGGTGAGAGGGGAGGTGTGAGAGGGGAGATGTGAGAGGGGCGGGCGCGGCGATCGGGCGCGTGCGCCCATGCGGTGACACGCGCCTGCCCCGCCTCGGCCGTTACCTTACATCTCCCCTCTCCCCTCTCCCCTCTGCTGCTCGACGCCATGCCTGCCTCACTGTCTCGCCCCGTCCGTGCCCCCCGCGGCACCACCCTGAGCTGCAAGGGCTGGCCGCAGGAGGCCGCCCTCCGCATGCTCATGAACAACCTCGATCCCGAGGTCGCCGAGCGGCCGGATGACCTCGTGGTGTACGGGGGCACGGGAAAGGCGGCGCGGAGCTGGGAGGCGTTCGACGCGATCGTCGCTGCGCTGCGCGCACTCGAGGACGACGAGACGCTCCTCGTCCAGAGCGGGAAGCCCGTCGCCGTGTTCCGCACGCACCGGCATGCGCCGCGGGTGCTGATCGCGAACTCCAACCTCGTCGGCCGCTTCGCCACCTGGGACCACTTCCGCGAGCTCGAGCGGAAGGGCCTCATGATGTACGGGCAGATGACGGCGGGCTCGTGGATCTACATCGGCTCGCAGGGCATCGTGCAGGGCACGTACGAGACCTTCGGCGCCGTGGCGCGGAAGCACTTCGGCGGCACGCTCGCCGGGCGATTCGTGCTCACCGCCGGCCTCGGCGGCATGGGCGGCGCGCAGCCGCTCGCGGCCACCATGAACGACGCGGCGATCCTCGGCGTCGAGGTCGATCCGACCCGCATCGAGAAACGGCTCGCGACCGGCTACTGCGACAGGATGACCGCGGACCTCGACGAGGCGATGCGCTGGATCCGTGAGGCGCAGCAGGCGAAGCGCGGCCTGAGCGTCGGGCTCGTCGGGAACGCCGCCGAGGTGTTGCCGCGCATGGTGGAGCGGGGGATCATCCCCGATGTGGTGACCGACCAGACGTCGGCGCACGACATGTTGCACGGCTACGTGCCGCACGGCATGGCACTCACGGAGGCTGCCGCGCTCCGGGCGAAGGACCCCGCGACCTATGTCGCGCGCTCCACCGCGAGCGCGGTGCTCCACGTGCGCGCCATGCGCGCGATGCAGGACGCCGGCGCGATCGCCTTCGACTACGGCAACAACATCCGCACCGTCGCGCTCGACGCCGGCGTGGAGGACGCGTTCCAGATCCCCGGCTTCGTGCCCGAGTACGTGCGGCCGCTCTTCTGCGAGGGGAAGGGGCCGTTCCGGTGGGCCGCGCTCTCGGGGGACCCGAAGGACATCGCCCGCACCGACGAGCTCGTGCTCGAGATGTTCCCGGACGACGCGCACCTGACGCGTTGGATCACCATGGCCCGCGAGCGCATCCACTTCCAGGGACTCCCCGCGCGCATCTGCTGGCTGGGCCAGGGGGAGCGCGCGCGGTTCGGCGTGGCGCTCAACGACCTCGTGGCGAAGGGCGAGATCTCTGCGCCGATCGTGATCGGCCGCGATCATCTCGACACGGGCAGCGTCGCCTCCCCGTTCCGCGAGACCGAGGGCATGAAGGACGGCACCGACGCGGTCGCCGACTGGGCGATCCTCAACGCGCTGCTCAACGTCGCCAGCGGTGCGACCTGGGTGAGCTTCCACCATGGCGGCGGCGTGGGCATCGGCAACTCGCTGCACGCGGGGCAGGTGATCGTGGCCGACGGGACGCCGGAGATGCGCGAGCGGCTCGAGCGCGTGCTGACGAACGATCCCGGCATCGGCGTCGCCCGGCACGCGGACGCGGGGTATGAGACCGCGCAGGCGGCGGCGCGGCGGCATGGGATCGGGATGCCGTCACTGCAGGCGATGGACGGCACACGATAGACGGGAGACCGCAATGGTGAGGGCGGAGGCAGGGTCGGGCGACGGTCCGCCAATCGCTCGTCCGCGCCGCGCGATCCAGCCCGCACTTCGTCGTTGCCGCTACCTTACACCTCCTCCCTCACGCCTCCCACCCGCCTTGCTCAGCCGCAAGTTCTCGCCCTGGCACCTCGTCCCCTTCAGCTGGAAGTACGTCCGGCTGCGGTGGCAGCGCCGTCCCGTCCTCGTGAACTTCGAGGTGACGATGCGGTGCAACGCCAAGTGCGGGTTCTGCGACTACTGGAAGACCTCGCCCGAGCTCAAGGCGCAGGAACTCGACTCCTTCGTCGACGCCGCCAAGGCCTTCGACCCGATGATGATCACGTGGACGGGCGGTGAGCCCCTCCTGCGGAAGGACCTCGAGTCGCTCGTGGGCGCGGTGGATCGCGCGATCCGCACCAAGTACACGGCGCTCCTCACGCATGGCGCCATGCTGACCATCGAGCGCGCCCGCGCGCTCTGGGACGCCGGCATCGGGCAGTTCAACATCTCGCTCGACTATCCGGATGAGCGCCACGACGTCGCGCGGGGCATCCCGGGGCTCGCGCGGCGGATCCTCGCCAACGCCGCGGCGATCCGCGCCGAGGGGATGACCGTGCGGTTCAACACCGTGATCAAGGACGACAACCTCGACGACATCTTCCCGCTCGTGCTCGAGGCGGAGCGGATGGGTGTCGGGATGAACCTCTCCGTCTACACGGACTTCAAGAACGGCGACACGTCGCACCTGCTGCGCGCGGAGCACCAGGCGCGCGTGGAGGAGCTGGTGCGGGAGCTGCTCGCCTTCAAGCGCCGCCGGCGTGGCATCATCTCGAACTCCGACCACTACCTCGCCAGCATCCCCCGCTACCTGCGAGGCGAGATGACGGAGCCTTGTCTCTCCGGGCAGGACACGGTGCACATCGACCCTTACGGCGGGATCCGTCGCTGTCCCGACTTCCCCGCCGACGGGCACTGGAGCGAATACGCCGGCTACGCTCCCATCAAGTGCGACCGCTGCTTCTACGCCTGTCGCGGCGAGGCGCAGGCGCCGCTGCGACCCAACCGCTTCCTCGACTTGGTGGCCTCGGCGTGATGGCGTCACCTCGCGGACGGCAGGGCGCGGGCGGGAGCGGCGGCGCTGGAGACGGCCGCCCAGCGCGGACGCTCTTCGTGAACGCGGCCCAGGTGGTGACCTGTGCAGGACCCGCCCGCGCGCGCCGCGGCGCCGAGATGAACGACGCGGCGGTGCGCACCGGGGTCGCGGTGCTCGTGGATCCGGCGGCGGGCACGATCGTGGATGTGGCGCCCGAGCGGGACCTGCGCGCCGCGGCGCCGGACGCCGCGATCGAGGATTGCGGGGGCGGCGTCCTGTTGCCCGGCTTCGTCGATTCGCATACCCACGCGATCTTCGGCCGGGCGCGTTACGAGGAGCAGGAGCTGCGCGCCGCGGGCGTCGGGTACCTCGAGATCGCCCGCCGGGGCGGGGGCATCCACTCCTCCGTGCGCGACCTCCGCACCCGCAGTGAGGAGGAACTGCTCACGCTCGGTGCGGCGCGCCTGCGGCGGCTCATCGCGCACGGCACCACCACCATCGAGGTCAAGTCGGGCTACGGACTCACCCTCGAGTCCGAACTCACCACGCTCCGGGTGATCCGACGGCTCGGCGCCGTGCTGGGAGTGCGGCTCGTTCCGACGTTCCTCGGTGCGCATGAGGTGCCGCTCGAGTACCGCGAGGCGCCGCGCACGCGCGCCGGCTATCTCGAGCTGCTCACGCGCGAGATGATCCCGGCGGTCGCGCGCGAGGGGCTGGCGCGCTTCTGCGACGTGTTCTGCGAACCCGGCGTGTACACGGCGGCCGAGAGTCGCATGGTGCTCGAGGCCGCGCGCGCGCATGGGCTCGCGCTCAAGCTCCACGCCGACGAACTCGAGAACGGCGCCGGCGCTGAGCTCGCGGCCGAACTCGGCGCGACCTCCGCGGACCATCTCGCCGCCATCTCTCCCACCGGGATCGAGGCGCTCGCACGCTCGGGGACCGTCGCCACGCTCCTCCCGGGCACCATGCTCTTCCTCGGCCGTACGAAGCAGGCCCCCGCCCGCGCCCTCGTGGAGGGCGGGGCCGCCGTCGCCCTCGCGTCCGACTTCAACCCGGGCACGAGCCCGACGGTGAACCTGCCCCTCATCCTCACGCTCGGCGTGAGCCAGCTCCGGCTCAGCGTCGCCGAAGCGATCATCGCCGCCACCGTGAACGGCGCGGCCGCGCTGGGACTCGCGGGGAACGTCGGACAGCTCGCGCCCGGCTTCGCGGCCGACATCGCGCTCTTCGCCGCCGAGGACCATCGCGAGATCCCCTATTGGTACGGGGACAACCGTTGCCTGCGCGCTTGGTCCGCTGGGGTCCGGACGGGGCCGGCGTGAGCGGCACCCGGGGCAGCCTCCCGCGCGCGACTCATTAGCGCTTGTCACCCCTGCGACCCGGCTGGTAGGTTTCCCCGATGGCCGACATCCTCAAGCTGAAGAAGAAGGCGGCCGACTTCGAGGCCAAGAAGCAGATGGACAAGGCCCTCGCGGTGTACCGCGAGATGCTCGAACTCTACGAGAGCGGGCAGGAAGACCCGGTCGACATCCCGCTGTACAATCGCGTCGGAGACCTGCTGCAGGCCTCGGGGAACGTGCCCGAGGCCGTCAGCATCTGGGAGCGCGCGGTCGATCACTACGCGGAGGGCGGCTTCTACAACCTGGCCATCGCGCTCTGCAACAAGATCCTCCGGCAGTCGCCCGGCCGCGCCGTGATCTACTACAAGCTCGGCAAGATCAGCGCGGAGAAGGGGTTCCGGGGCGACGCCCGCGAGAACTTCCTCGAGTATGCCGGCCGCATGCAGAAGGCCGGCAACCTCAACGAGGCCTTCCGCGCGCTCACCGAGTTCGCCGACCTCGTGCCGGACCAGGACGACGTCCGGCTCATGCTCGCGGACCAGCTCCTCAAGGCCGGCCGCAAGGACGACGCGATCGAACAGTTGCAGATCGCGCACGCGCTCATGATCGCGGATGGGCGCTCGGCTGACGCGAAGGAGGTCGCCGCGAAGCTGAAGGCGATCGATGCTTCCATCGAGCCGCGGGTCGACGAGGGCGGTGGCTCGTCGAAGGGAGGCGGACTCGTCTTCCTCGACGTCGATTCGCCGGACAGTGTCGGGCGCCGTTCACGCTCGACGCGCGGCACGATGACGCCCATCGCCGAGCGCAAGTGGGCGCACAAGGCCACCGAGGGCCTGGAGCTGCTCGAGTTCGGACTTGAGTCGCCGGAGGAGCAGGCGAAGGCGGAGCCTTCGAAGGCCGGGGAGGGCGCGGAACTCAAGGTGGACGCCGGGCTGGGCGTAGCAGATCCCGTTGATGCGCCCGCCGTGGACTCTTCCTCTCCGT
>JAOUHR010000458.1 GCA_029884515.1 Gemmatimonadota bacterium | reverse complement strand
GAAGACACTCGAGCACATCGTGGACACCGTGCTCTACTTCGAAGGCGAGGGCACGGCCGATCATCGCGTGCTCCGCGCGACCAAGAACCGGTTCGGCTCGGTGGATGAGATCGGCGTCTTCCGCATGACGGTGCATGGCCTCGAGGCGGTGGAGAACCCGAGCGCACTCTTCCTCGGCGAGCGCTCCGACCAGCGCGCGAGCGGAAGCGCGGTCACCTGCCTGCTCGAGGGCACGCGGCCGATGCTGCTCGAGGTGCAGGGGCTCGCGGCGAAGGCGGGGTTCGGCACGCCGCAGCGCGTGAGCACCGGGTACGACGGACGCCGCCTGGCGCTCCTGCTCGCGGTGCTCGACAAGCGCGCCGGGCTCTCGTTCGCACAGCTCGATGTCTTCCTGAACGTCGTGGGCGGCGTGCGCGTGCAGGAACCCGCAGGGGACCTCGCGGTGGCCGCGGCCCTCGCGAGCAGCGTGTACGACAAGGCGCTCGCCGCGGACGCGATCTTCATCGGCGAGGTGGGGCTCGGCGGCGAGATCCGCGGCGTGTCGCAGGCGGAGCGCCGGCTGCTCGAGGCGGAGAAGATGGGGATGCGCACGGCCTACGTCGCCGAGCGGAGCGTGCCGAAGCGCTTGCCGAAGCAGCTCACGGTGCACGGCGTCGCCGACCTCGGCGCGCTCTTCCGCGGGCTCTTCCGGTGAGCGCGCACGCGGACGCGACGGGAGGGCCCGCCACGCACATCGCGAGCGGCGAGGTGCGACGCGACGTCGGCGTGGTGATCGTCGCGGGTGGTACCGGGAGCCGCGTGGGTGGCACCGAGCTCAAGCAGCTCCGGTGGATCGCTGGCAAGCCGATGCTCCTCCACTCCCTTCAGACGTTCCAGGCCATGGCCGAGGTGGCGATGGTGGTGTGCGTGCTGCCGCGCCAGTACGCTGGCGACCCGCCGCCCTGGATCTTCCAGTGCGACGTGGACCGCCTGCTCGTCTCGGTGGGTGGCAAGTCGCGCGCGGAGTCGGTCGCCAACGGCCTCGAGGACCTGCCCCCCGAGTGTCGCATCGTGCTCGTGCACGACGCGGCGCGACCGCTCGTCTCCCCGGAGATGATCGCTCGGGTGATCACCGAGGCGCGCCGTGGCCACGGGGCGATCGCCGCACTGCCGGTGGTGGACACGCTCAAGCGCGTGGCCGGGGACGGGCGGATCACGGCCACCGTGCCACGCGATGACCTCTGGCGCGCGCAGACGCCGCAGGGATTCCCGCGCGAGATGATCGAGCGCGCGCATGGGGAAGCCCGCGCGGCCGGGACACACGCCGCGGCCACCGACGACGCCGCGCTTTGCGAGTCGCTCGGCCTCGCGGTGCACGTGGTGCGCGGGAGCGAGCGCGCCCTCAAGGTCACCGACGAGCCCGACTTCGCACGCGTCGAGGCACTCCTGCCCCTTCCGGAGTAGCCGATGGCCGAGGCGCGCGGGGTCCCATTCTGGTCGGCGGAGGAGATCGAGGCCTCGCTCGCGGCGACGGTCGCCCATCTGCAGGGCGGCGGCATCCTCGCGTATCCCACCGAGACGGTCTACGGTTTCGGCACCATGATCGACCGGGACGCCGTGGACCGGTTGGTCGCGATGAAGCGGCGTCCCCCGTCCAAACCCTTCCTCCTGCTCATCAGCGACACGCCGATGATCGCCCGGCTCGGGCTGCAGCTCCCGCCGGCGGCCTCGATGCTCGCCGCCCGGCACTGGCCGGGGCCGCTGACCCTGGTGCTTCCCGGTGGCGAGCGACGCATCCCCGAGCGCCTGCGCGGGCCGGAGGGTGGGATCGCGGTGCGCTGGACGCCACACGTCGGGCTACAACGGCTCATCGCCGTGCTGGGGGATCCCATCACGAGCACCTCGGCGAACCTGCCGGGCGTGCCGGCGGCCGTCTCCGCCGGCGAGATCCTCGAGCAGTGGGGCTCGGAGATCGGCCGGGGCGAGCTGCGCTTGCTCGACGGCGGGCGCCTGCCGCCCTCGGCCGCCTCCACCGTCGTGGATTGCACCGGACCCCGTCCGCGCGTCATACGTCCGGGCGCGATCAGCGCCGCTACATTGCGCCAGAGCGTGCCGAACCTCATCGGAGACCGCTAGAGGGATGCGACTGCTGTTCGTTTGCACCGGGAACACCTGCCGCAGTGCCATGGCGGAGGCGATCGCACGTCGCCTCGCCGCGTCCCGCGGCCTGGAGGACGTGACCGTCCAGAGCTCCGGCACCAGCGCGTGGGAAGGGGCGCCCGCCTCCGATGGCGCGCTCCTCGTGGCGTTGGAGCAGGGGCTCGACCTGAACGGACACCGGGCGCGCGTGCTCTCCAAGGAGATCGTCGCCGAGGCCGACCTCATCCTCGTGATGAGCACCCACCACCGCGACCGCGCGCACGCGCTCGGTGGCGAGGGACGGACCTAC
>JAOUHR010000457.1 GCA_029884515.1 Gemmatimonadota bacterium | reverse complement strand
CGTGAGGCTCGTGCCGACGATGAGCACCCGCACCCCATTTGTTGCTGGTGCCGACGCCACCGTGCTTGATTCCACGGGAACCGCCGGCTGGGTCTCGGGCTTCGCCCCGGAGTCCCCGCCGCACGCTCCCGCGGAGAGCACCGCGCCCGCCAGCACCGTCCGGATCACCCTGCACTCACGCATCGCCATGCTCGCCGCTAGAGAACTCACCAAGGAATACCAGAGTGGGACCGCCCGCCTGGCCGTGCTGAAGGATGTCACGTTCGACATCCCCCAAGGGGCGTTCGTCGCGATCGTGGGCCCATCCGGCAGCGGCAAGACCACCCTCCTCGGCCTGCTCGCCGGACTCGACCTGCCCTCCCGCGGCACCGTGCACCTCGATGGCGCCGACCTCACCCGGCTGGACGAGGACGCCCGTGCCAAGCTCAGGGGGGAGAAAGTTGGGTTCATCTTCCAGAGCTTTCAACTCATCCCGACGTTGACCGCCCAAGAGAATGTACAGGTGCCGCTCGAGTTGCGGGGGGACGATGATGCCGCCGAGCGGGCGCGGGGCCTGCTGACGCGCGTGGGATTGGGGGACCGCCGGGACCACTATCCCAACCAGCTCTCGGGGGGCGAGCAGCAGCGCGTCGCCATCGCGCGCGCCTTCGCGAACCAGCCGCGGATCCTCTTCGCCGACGAGCCCACCGGGAACCTCGACGGGACCACGGGCGCCCGCATCGTGGAGTTGCTCGACGAGCTGAACCGCGAATCCGGGGCGACCGTCGTGATCGTCACGCACGATCTCGACCTCGCCGGGCACGCCGAACGCATCATCCGCCTCGCCGACGGCGCCGTGGTGGAGGATCGCCCGACGTGAGCCGGCAGGGGCCGGCCCGCGTGCGGCGAGGGGGCGCGCGATGAGCGCCGGTTTCGGCACGCTGCTCGCGCTCGCGTGGCGCGAGAGCCGCACGGCGCGACGCCGCCTGCTGCTCTACATGAGCTCGATCTCGCTCGGCGTGGCGGCGCTGGTGGCGATCGACTCGTTCGCCGCGAACGTGCAGCAGTCCATCGCCGACCAGTCGCGCGCGCTCCTCGGCGGGGACATCAACCTGCGGGCACGGCAAGGCTTCACGCCGGCGCTCGATTCGCTCCTCGACTCGCTCGGCGCCGCGGGGATCCCCTCCGCGCGCGTGGCGAGCTTCGCGTCGATGGCGACGGTCTACCCGTCGGGGGGCACGCGCCTCGCACAAGTGCGCGCCGTCTCACCGGGCTTCCCCTTCTACGGTGAGGTGCTCACCGAACCCGCGGGCGCCTGGGCGCAGTTGCAGGACGGGCCCAACGCGTACGTGGATCCCTCGCTGCTCCTGGCGCTCGAGGCGCAGGTGGGCGACACGGTGGCGATCGGATACGCACGGTTCGTGATCCGCGGAACGCTCACCAACGTGCCGGGCGACCCCGGGATCGCCGCGACGATCGGCCCCCGCATCTTCATCCCGGAGCGCTATCTCGCGCAGACCCAACTGCTGGGCATCGGGAGCCGCGCGGAGTACGAGGCCGTGCTCCGGCTGCCCGACGGGGTGAAGAGTCCCGCGTGGGTGGCGCCGCTCCGGTCGCGCTTCGAGGCCGCCGGCGTGCGCGTGCGCACGGTGGTGGAGAACGAGATCGACCTCACGAACGCGATCGCGCAGCTGGCGCGGTTCCTGAGCATCGTCGGGCTCATCGCGCTGTTGCTGGGCGGCATCGGCGTGGCGAGCGGCGTGAACGCCTTCGTGCAGAGCAAGATCGACACCGTGGCCGTGCTCCGCTGCCTCGGCGCGTCGAGCGCGCAGGTGCTCACCATCTACCTCGTGCAGGCCGCGTCGATGGGCTTCCTCGGCGCCGCGATCGGCGCAGCGCTCGGCGTGGGGATCCAGTTCGCCCTGCCCCGGCTGATGGGCGACTTCCTGCCGGTGGACGTCGCCGTCTCGCTCGTGCCGGGCGCGATCCTGCTCGGGCTCGCGATCGGTGTGTGGGTCGCGGTGGTCTTCGCGCTGCGACCCCTGCTCGTGCTGCGCCGCGTGTCGCCGCTGCAGGCGATAAGGCGCGACGACGCCGCGCTCGCGCTCTCCCGCCGGCGGGACAGCTGGACGTACGTCACGAACTTCGCCTTGGTGGCGAGCATCCTCGGCCTGGCGGTGGACCGGGCGCAGAGCACGCAGCAGGGAATCGCGTACGCCGTGGCGATCTTCGCCAGCATCGGCGCGCTCTACGCGAGCGCGGCGGCGATGGCGCTCCTCGCGCGTCGCCTCGTCTCACGCCGCTGGCCCTACGTGATCCGCCAGGGGGTCGCGAACCTCTACCGGCCGGCGAGCCAGACGCGCGCAGTCGTGATCGCGCTCGGATTCGGATCGTTCCTCGTCACCACCATCGTGCTCGTGCAGGCGAACCTGCTCCGCTCGTTCGACCTCACG
>JAOUHR010000456.1 GCA_029884515.1 Gemmatimonadota bacterium | reverse complement strand
TCGGCGAGGCCCTGCTCCGGTCGGCGAACCTGCTGCTGCCGGGCGCGATGGCCTCCCTGCTCCGCGCCTTCCCTTACGACTTCCTCTACGGCTCCATCGCGGCAGACACGAGCTTCGCCAAGCGCTACGCGCGCGTGGGCCGGCACTGCCACAACTGGGACGTCGCGCATGAGATCCTCGAGCGGGCGCGCGACGACTCGCTGCGCGCGTTCGGATACGGCTACCTCGCGCACCTCTCCGCCGACGTCGTCGCGCACAACCACTTCGTGCCGCACCAGCTGGCGATCACCTCGAGCACGGCCGGCGCCGGCCACACGTACTGGGAGAGCCGGTTCGAGTCCCGCACCGGCGAGGAGTGGGCGCGCCGCGCGCGCGAGGTGATCGTGCTCGATCACGCCCGCGCCGACGAGCACCTCGACCGGATCCTCAGCCCGACGATCTTCAGCACGCCGACCAACCGGCGGATCTTCCGCGGGATGGTGCAGGTCTCCGACTCGGGAGCGTGGCAGCGGGTGATGGCGCTGATGTCCGAGCGGAGCCGGTGGACGTTGCGCGATGCGACGGTGAACGCGCACCTCGACCGGTCGTTCGACTACGTGGTGGACTTCCTCGTGCGCCGCGACACGAGCGTGCCGCGGGCATTCGATCCGAGCGGAGAGGAAGCGCTCCGCGACGCAAAGCAGCTGCGCAAGGCAGGACTCGTCGAGGGCGGCGAGCGGGCCGTGCGGCGGATCGCCGCCGAGCGCTTCGGCCTCGGCAAGACCGACCTCGATTACACACAGCGCTTGCCGTCGCCGCTCGTGGTGCTGCCCCCCGCCGCCTGAGCTCCTAGGCGATCCGCGAAGCGAGCAGGGCGTTCACCTTCTTTGGGTCGGCGCGGCCCTTCGACTTCTTCATCACGAAGCCGACGAGCACACCCTGCAACTTTCGCTCGCCGGCGGCGAAGCGCGCAGCCTCATCCGGGTGTTCGGCCCACACCTCGTCAATCCAGGCCACGAGCGCGGAGTCGTCTCCCACCTGCAGGAGGCCGTCGCGCTCGGCGATCGCCCGGGGCTCGGCGGCATCGGTGCGCATGGTCTGGAAGATCGCCTTGGCGGCGGTGGAGCTCACGGCCCCGGCCTTCACGAGCGCCACGAGCGCGGCGAGCCGGGGCGCGGTGACCGGGAAGTCCACGATGGTGCCGCCCGACTCGTTGAGCGTCGCGAGCACCTCGCCCATCACCCAGTTCGCCGCCGCCTTGCCGTCGCCCGCGCGCGCCACGGCCTCGAAGTACTCGGCGACGGCCGCGTCGGCGGTGAGGACCTCGGCGTCCGCCGGCGCCACGCCGAACCCCGCGATCCAACGCGCGCGACGCGCCGCCGGCAGCTCGGGGAGGGCGGCCCGCTGGGCCTCGAGCCACTCGCGCGTGATGACGAGCGGCGGGAGGTCGGGTTCCGGGAAGTACCGGTAGTCGTGGCTCCCCTCCTTCACGCGCGCGGGCCGCACCTGCTGCTTCGCCGCGTCGAAGAGCATCGTCTGTTGCGCGATGGACCCACCCGCCTCGTAGGTGGCCACGTGCCGCGCGAACTCGAGCTCGAGCGCCTTCTCCACGTTGGAGAAGGAATTGAGGTTCTTGACCTCCGTGCGCGGACGGAGCGTCGTCTCGCCCGCGGGCCGCGCGGAGACGTTCGCATCCACGCGCAGCGATCCCTCCTCCATGGAGACGTCACTCACGCCGCAGTAGAGCAGGATCTCGCGGAGCGCCTTGAGGTACAGCGCGGCCTGTGCCGACGACCGGATCTCCGGTTCTCCGACGATCTCGATGAGCGGCACGCCGGACCGGTTGAGGTCGATCGCGGTGGCGTTCGGGTAGCGGTCGTGGATCGACTTCCCGGCATCCTCCTCCATATGGATGCGCGTGATGCCGGGTGCGGTACCGTCGGCGAGCGTCACGCGCCCACCGGTCGCGAGCGGGCGGTCGGCCTGCGAGATCTGGTAGCCCTTCGGCAGGTCCGGGTAGAAGTAGTTCTTCCGCGCGAAGATGCTGCGCAGGTGCACGGTGCACCCGAGCGCGAGCGCGGCGCGCGTCGCCAGCTCGACGGCGTGCTGGTTGAGCACCGGCAGGGCGCCGGGAAGCGCGAGGCACACCGGACAGGTGTTCGCATTGGGCGCGTCGCCGAACGACGCCGAGCAGCCGCAGAAGGCCTTCGTGCGCGTCTTGAGCTGCACGTGCACCTCGAGGCCGACGACCATCTCCCACGCGCCGTGCCTGGCGGCGCCCGTCGCCGGTCCGGCGCTCATCGGTGGGCCTCCGCGCCCAGCGCTTCCTCGAGCGCGTAGGCCGCGCGGAACATCGTGGGTTCGTCGAAGTGGTTCGCGAGGAGCTGGCCGCCCACGGGGAGCCCGTCCACACGCCCGATCGGCAGCGACATCCCCGGGATCCCCGCCAGGTTCG
>JAOUHR010000455.1 GCA_029884515.1 Gemmatimonadota bacterium | reverse complement strand
GATCCGGTCGGCGGGACGGAGCGTGACCTGTGCCCCGGCGTTCTGCCTTCGCGCCCCCAACCGGTCCGTGTCGTAGCCGACGTTCACGCGCCAGAAGGTCCGCGAGCCGAAGGGGCTGTTGAGCCGGAGGTCCTGCCCGAACCCGCCCGGGCGCCCCATCAGCGGACCGCCGCGCGTCAGCGCGTCGTCGGTGATCGGGAAGTTGACGTTCGACCGGAGGTTCACGCTCCAGAAGTTCTTGAGCGTGACGCTGGTGTTCTGGCCCACGGTGCTCTGCGTCTGCACGCCGCCGAAATTCCGCGACCCGCGCGTCTCGAAGCCGAGCCGCCAATTCTGGAAGTAGCGCCCCGGCAGCGTCTCGCGCACCTGGACGTCGGCGTTGTACTCGATGTCATCGGTGGACGAGAGCCGGCCGAGGTCGTTCAGCTCGAACCCCGGGGACTCCGCCTTCACCTCCGCGCCGAAGAGGATGCGCCGGCCGGCATCCTTGTCCACGCGGAGCTGGGCCGAGTAGCCGCCGAGCGAAGTGCGGAGCGGATCGTAGGTGGCCTCGGTGATGTCGGGGCGCTGGAAGTACCGGCTGCTCGACAGCTGCAGCCGGCGCATGGCCGCGGTGTCGCCCGCGACGTGCGAGGCGGCCACGAAGCCGCTGATGGCGTAGCGCCCCTGCTGGAACCTCGCCCGCCAGTCGAGCACGCCCACATAGGCCTCGCGCGGAAGCCGATGGGCGAGCGCGGTGTCACCGCCCACGTCCCGTTGCACGGTGGTCATCGCCAGGCCGATGGTGGACGCCTGGGTGCCGATCTCCTGCTGCAGCCGGAGGACGCCATACGCCGTGCGCGGCTCCACGCGGTACGACTGCGTGATGGCGGTGCTGCTGTCGTAGGTACGCGCGCGCTCGGCAGCGGTGACCGCGGCGAGCCCGGCCACGGTGAGGCGGCTCGGGAGGCGGCCCGTGAGCTTGGCCGCACCGAGGATCGCGCTCGACTTGGGCGCGTCGACGAAATCCCCGCCTACGGAGATGCGGGGGGCCGCGCCGATCCGGCGCGAGTAGAAGTAGTTGGCGCCGCCGGTGCCGCGCAGCATCTCGCTCCCTTCGGTGAAGAAGGGCCGCCGCTCGTCGAAGAAGGTCTCGAAGGCGCTCAGATTCACTTCCGCGGGATCCGCATCCACTTGCCCGAAATCGGGGTTGATCGTCGCGTCGAGCGTGAGGTTGCTCCCGATCGCCGCCTTGGCGTCCAGGCCCAGGCGCGCCGAGTACGGGTTGTCGAACGGATCGGCGCTGGAGACGTTCGCCCTCCGGTCGGCGTCCGCCGCCACATACGGCAGGAACTCCACCGGCCGCACCGACCGCACGCCCGTGATGCCGCGCAGCGTGCCGAAGCGGGAGATGAAGCCCGTCTCGCTGGGAAGGATCGGGATCCACTGGACGTCCTCATTCTTGTCCGGGATCCACCGATCCACCTGGATGCCCCACCACTGCTCCTCCGCCGCCGGGAACCGCAGCTGCGAGAAGGGGATCCGCATCTCGGCGGTCCAGCCGAGGGAATCGATGACGGCGTCCGCGCTCCACACGGGATCGAACTGGCTCTCACGGCCGTCGTGGTCGGCATCCTTGGTGTGCCGGTAGTCGGAGCGCACGCCCGCGGCGCTGATGCCGAACCCGACGCCGGTGCGCCGGTCGCGCTGCGGGTCGAGCGTGATCGTCAGGCGCTCGACGTTCGTCGAGCCGTCGCGGCGGCTCATCCCCCGCGCGATGTCGCCCGGCTTTGAGCGCCAGAGCCGCGCTCCCACGTACAGCGCGTCATCGTCGTACGCGAGGTAGACCTGCGTGCGCTCCGTCGCGTGAGCGCCCGGGACGGGGCGTGACTGCGTGAAGTCCTCGATCGGCTGGAGGTCTGCCCAGATGGCGTCGTCGAGGCGACCGTCGATCCTGACGGGGCCGTCGATGCGCGTCGCGACCGCGACCTTCGGCGAAGGTTGCGCGTGGGCTACGGCGGGCACGAGCACGGCGAATGCGGCGATGGCGGCGAGGCGCGCGACGCGCAGGCTTGGCGAACAGGGCAAGATCAGGGTCTGATGAAGGGCAGTGCGGCGACGGCAGCAGCCGTCGGGTCAGGCGGAACGTTCGAATCCTATACGCAGACCCCGCACGAAGTGTTCGGTGTCCAGCTTTCCACCCCCCGTGGTCCCCACCCTAGCGGGTGCATCCGCGGACGATCGCGAGCGCGTTCCCCACCGGCCGCTCGCCCGTGGCGTCCGACGGATGGTTCGCGATGCGCAGGGCGCGCGCCGAGTCGGGATCCGCATAGACGAGCGTGGTCGAACCGCCGCCGTCGAGGTTGAGCGCATCACGCGCCCCGAGCGCGAGCATCAGCGTGGCCAGCTCGCGGAGCGTCATCCCGTCGCTGTACGGCTTCTGTCGGCCATCCACC
>JAOUHR010000454.1 GCA_029884515.1 Gemmatimonadota bacterium | reverse complement strand
CACGCCTCGCAGATCCTCGTGCTGGAGCGCGGCCGGATCGTGGAGCAGGGCACGCACGCCGCGCTGCTCGCGCGCGGCGGCGCCTACGCGCGACTGCACGCGATGCAGGAGGGGACCGTCCCGGTGGGTGATGCCGCGGGCTGAGCACGCGCCCGCCGGCGCCGCGCCGGCGAAGGAAGCGGTCGTGGCTCCGACGCTCATCCAGTGGGTCGAGTACGCGGCGCTGCGCGTGATCGCGACCGTGCTGCGGCCGTTCGGCTGGCGCGCGGCGTCGGCGGTGGGCGCCTTCATAGGTGGGTTGGGGTACTGGCCCTTCGCCATCCGTGCCCGCCGCGTGGAGCGCGCGATCCGCGCCTGCTTCCCGGAGTTCGACGAGGCGCGCTTGAAGGAGGTGGCGCGCGCGTCGTACCGCGGCCTCGGGCGGGTGACCATCGAGAGCATCGTGCTCTCGCGGCAGCCGCGGGAGGGGGTGCTGGCGGCGTTCATCGAGCCCGTGGGCTTCGACCTGCTCGAACGCGCGCTCGCACCCGGGAAGGGAGCGGTGCTTGTAGCGGGCCACCTCGGGAACTGGGAACTGAGCGCGGCATACATGAGCGCCCGCGGCGTGCCGGTGGACGCGATCGCGATGCACATGGCCAACCCGCTGTCCGACGGGTTCTTCAAGCGCACGCGCGAGCGGTTCGGGATGCAGGTGGTGTTCGACGACGAGGCGGTGCGGCGCATCCCGCGCGCGTTCCGCGAGGGACGCGCCGTCGGATTCCTCTCCGACCAGGGTGCGAAGGGGCTCGCCTCCACCTTCGTGCCCTTCTTCGGCCGGCCGGCGCGCACGCCCCGCGGCGCGGCGGTCTTCGCGCTCCGCGGCGACCTGCCGATCGTCTTCGTCGCTGCCATCCGGCAGCCCGACCTCCGCTACCAGGTGCACTTCGAGGCGGTGCCGCTCGTCCGCACCGGCGACAAGGAGCACGACGTGGACGCGACCGTGCTCGCCTACACGCAGGTGCTCGAACGCTACGTGCGCCGCTTCCCCGAGCAGTACTTCTGGCAGCACCGGCGCTGGCGCCGGCAGCCCGACGACACGCCCCTCGAACTCCGCGAACCATGACTTCCGGCCTCCTCCCCGACCTCGACACGTTGCGCACCCGCGAGTTCCCGTGGGAGGCGCGCGGCGAGGCGATCCACTTCGACCACGCCTCCGTCGGCCCATTGCCGCAGCGCGCGCGGGACGCCGTGGATGCGTTCGGCGTGAAGCGCGCCGAACCGCACCGCCTGCGCGCGGAGGACTTCAACCCGATCCTCGAGCGCGCACGGTCGCTCTCGGCGGAGATGATCGGCGCGAACGCGTCGGAGATCGCGCTCACCACGAACACGAGCTGGGGCGTGAACCTCGCCGCCTACTCCCTGCCGCTCGGGCCCGGCGACATCGTGCTCGGCAGCGAGGGCGAGTTCCCGGCGAACGTCTACCCGTGGATGGCGGCGGCCAGGGCGCGCGGCTTCACGTTCGAGCTCCTCCCGCTCGCCGGCTCTGCTACGGACGAGGAGGCCGTGCTGCGGCGCGTGGAGGGCGACCCACGGGTGAAAGGCGTGGCGCTTTCCTGGGTCTCGTTCTGGAGTGGCGCGCGGATCGACCTCTCGCGGATCGGCACCGCCTGCCGCGCGCGGGGGATCTGGTTCGCGGTGGACGCGATCCAGGGGATCGGCGCCGCCAGGCTCGATGTGCGGACGATGCCGGTGGACATGCTCGCCTGCGGCGCGCAGAAGTGGCTCTGCTCGCCGTGGGGCAGCGGGTTCGCGTACGTGCGAGAGGGGTTGATCGCCTCACTCGAGCCGCCGGCGGCCGGTTGGCTCGCGCAGGCGAGCTCGGGCGACTTCGGCGCCTTCCTCGACTACGATCCCGCGTGGCACATGGATGCACGCCGGTTCGAGGTGGGGACGATCCCCTACCAGGACATCGTGGGGATGAACGAGAGTCTCTCGCTCTTCCTCGAGCTCGGGCTGGAGCCGGTCGAGCGCCACGTGCGCACGCTCGCGGATCGGCTCGTGGCGTGGGCCGAGGCCACACCGGGGATCCGGCTGCTCACGCCGGCGGACCCCGCACACCGCGCAGGCATAGTGTCGGTCGTCACGAGCGACGTGCACGCCGACTCCAAGCAACTCCACGCGACGCAGGTGACGCACTCGGTGCGCGAGGGCGCGATCCGGCTTGCGCCGAGCTTCCACAACACGCTCGATGAGGTGGACCGCGTGATCGGGGCGCTCGGGCGCTAGGCGGGGGAATCGCGCGGCACCCGTTATCTTTCGCCGGTGTCCGCCCCCGTCTCCACACCCGCCAAGTCCTCCCTCGACGCGCTGATCGCGCGCCGCCGGACGTTCGCGATCATCTCGCACCCCGACGCCGGCAAGACGACGCTCACCGAGAAGCTTCTTCTATACGGGGGCGCGATCCACCA
>JAOUHR010000453.1 GCA_029884515.1 Gemmatimonadota bacterium | reverse complement strand
GGTCGACCGGGCGAAGCTGAGGAGTGCGCGCATCGACTTCCGCGCGACGGACCTCGCCGCGCCGATCACGCTCCAGCGGCGCTATGACCTGTGCATCTCGGTGGAGGTGGCGGAACACCTGCCGGCCGCGAGCGCGGACGGGTTCGTGCGCGCGCTCTGCGCCGCGTCCGACGTGGTGCTCTTCAGTGCCGCGGCGCCGCACCAGGGCGGGACGGACCACGTGCACGAGGCGCGGGCCTCGGCGTGGGCGACGCGATTCGCGGCCAACGGGTACGACTGCTTCGACGTCGTACGCGGCGCGGTGTGGGAAAGCCCAGAGGTGGCGTGGTGGTACCGCCAGAACGCGCTCGTGTTCGTGAAGCACGGGTCTCCGGCTTGGGTGGCGTTCCAGGCGCTTCCGCGTCCCCGTGCGCCGAGGGACATCGTCCATCCCGAGGCGTTCGAGGGCAAGGTCGCCTGGCTCGAGGGCGAGCGGGCCCGGCTCCAGCGGATGGTCGACCGGCCCAGCATCGGGCAGGCGTTTCGGGCGCTCTGGCGCGCGGTCGCGCGTCGCGGCTGATCAGCCAGCCGGGTAGTGCCGGTCGAGCCAGCGATGCAGTTCGGCGAGCACCGGCTCCACATCGGCCTCGTTGAGGATCTCATGGTAGAGGGGCTCGAAGCACTTCGCGTGCACGAGCGACGCGGGTGCCGCTGCCGCGAACGCCGCGCTCCCGGCAGGGGACACCAGTCGGTCCGAACCGGCCCACATGAGCAGCGTGGGCATCTGCCACGCGGACGCCGCGCGGAGCACCTCGGCTCCCCCATGAACGATGGCCCGCGCGAGGCGCGCCGTCACACGGTCGTGGACGAGCGGGTCCTCGATGTACGCGCGCACCACGGCAGGGTCGTGCGAGATCCGCGTGGGATCGAGCTGGTTCGATTGTGCGAGACCCGGAACCAGCGCCGAGCCGATCGCGAGCTGGATGCGCTGCCGGCGCGAGAGGCCCGGGTCGAGGGCGGGCGAGGAGAGCACGAGGCCGTCCACCGGTCGCATGCTGCGGGCCACGAACTGCGCGGCCAGCACGCCACCCATGCTGTGGCCGAGCAGCAGGAGCGGCGGGTGCGGCGCCCCGATCCCGGGCTCTCCCGTGTGCACGTGGTCCACGATCGTCGCGAGGTCCAGCAGCAGGTCGTCGGGGCGACGGAGTCCGCCGCGCTCGCCTCCCGCGAGCCCGTGGCCGCGCTGGTCGTAGGCGACGACCGCCCACCCGCGTCCGCGGAGGTCGTCGGCCACGCCGCCGTAGCGACCGCAATGCTCGCCGAGGCCGTGCACGATGAGGATCGTGCCTCGCCGCGCGGCGGACGGGGGCGGCCAACGCCTGAACGCGAGCGGTGTACCATCACGGGCGGGCACCGTCTTGACTGGCGGGAGGGTAGTGTTCATTGGTGTCACCAAGCATATCGCCGGTAGGCAGCGTTCGCTGCTGGCCCTGACCTTGCAGGTGCGAAGGGCGCGGCGGTGACTGGGACGCGGGAGGCGTGATGCGACAGGCTGGATCATCTTCGAGGACCGAACGACGGAGCGAGTCGTGATCTCGTACGAAGTCAGGGTCGACGTGGTGGAGGCGCTGCGCTCGCGGTATGTGATCTTCATGCGCGATCGGCACATCCCCGATGTGCTCTCGACGGGCCTGGCGCTCGGTGCCCGCTTCGAGCGGGCCGAGGAGGGGCGGTATCGCGTGGGCTTCATGTTCGAGGACCAGGCAACGCTCGATCGCTATCTCACCGTGCACGCGCCACGGCTGCGGGCGGACTTCCTGGCGCACTTCCCGGAGGGCGCGACGACGAGCCGGGAAGTCTGGACGACGCTGAGGCAGTGGCCGCACTGAGCCTGCGTGGTCGCGCAGCGCTGTGTGCGCTCGCGATCGGTGCCCTCCGCGCGGGCGTTCTGGCACTCGCGACTCCCTCGACCGTCCAGGCGCAGGCGCCGGCTGCGGTCCCCCGCCATGAACTCGTGGTCCTGGTGCACGGCATGGGCCGCTCGACCTTCTCGATGCGTCCCATGGCCCGCGCGCTCGAGGCGGACGGTTACGACGTGCTTCGCTTCGGCTACTCGAGCCTCTGCTGTTCGATCCCCGAACTCGGCGAGCAGCTGCGGCGCTCCGTCGCCGGGCGCATGACGGACGACATGACCGCCGTGCATTTCGTCGGCCACAGCCTGGGGAACATCCTCGTGCGCTGGGTGCTCACGCGCGACACGCTGCCGCCTCGGGTCGGGCGCGTGGTGATGCTCGCGCCGCCCAACCAGGGCTCACGCGCCGCGGATCGCTATGCCGGGCTCACGGGCTGGCTGCTCAAGCCGATCGACGGGTTGCGGACCGACTCGCTCGCCGCGGTGCGGACGCTCCCGCCCGTCGAGGGGGTGGAGATCGGCGTGATCTCCGCGCGCGACGACCGCACGGTGCGACTC
>JAOUHR010000451.1 GCA_029884515.1 Gemmatimonadota bacterium | reverse complement strand
GCGGCCCTGCAGGTCCCTGCAGGTCCCTGCAGGTCCCTGCAGGTCCCTGCAGGTCCCGGAGTTGCCCCTGGTGGATTCGAACCACCATTCTCGCATCCAAAGTGCGATGTCCTGCCATTGGACGAAGGGGCATCGGCAGAACGGTCGCCTCGAAGCTAGCGGATGACGGGGGCCTCAGTCCAGCACGCGCACCAGCGGCACGCTCGTGGCCGTCCGCGTATGCACCACCTGCACCCCCGCCGGCAGCCCGACGAGTTCGCCGGCCCGGCGCTCGAACACGCCGAACACCGTGGAGCCCGAGCCGCTCATGCGGGCGATGCGCGCGCCGGCGGTGCCGAGCGACTCGAGGCAGGCGCCCAGCTCCGGATGCCGCGCGATCACCGGACCCTCGAGGTCGTTCGCCGAGAGGCGCGCGACCTCGTCCCACCGGTCGAGGCGGTCGATGGTGAGCGGTGCGGGGGCTGAGGGCGCAGCGCCCTTCCGCGCCTCCGCCATCCACGCGAAGGCCGAGGCCGTCTCCACGCCGAAGGGGGGCACGCAGAGCACCACCTCGCGCGCGGGAAGGGAACGGAGTCCGAGCAGGCGCTCGCCCCGTCCCCACGCGATCGCCAAGGGGAGGTCGGTCGCGAAGAAGGGCACGTCGGCGCCGAGCGCGAGGGCGATGGTCGCGAGCCGCGCCTCGGCGAGCGGTTCCGGCGACAGTGCGTTGAGCGCGCGGAGCACGGCGCCCGCGTCGGCACTGCCCCCGCCGAGCCCGCCGCGCACGGGGATCCGCTTCTCGATCTCGATCGAGAAGCCGCGCGGCCAGCCGGTCTCCGCCTGGAACGCTTCCGCCGCGCGATACGCGACGTTCCGCTCCATCGGCCCGGTGTCGGCGCCCGTGAGGGTCAGCCCGCGCCGGGAGGTGTCGGTGCGGACGCGCACGGAGTCCGCGAGGTCGATCCGCGTGAAGAGGGTCTCGAGCTGGTGGTACCCGCCCTCCTCCCGGGCGAGGACGTGCAGGAAGAGGTTGACCTTGGCCTGGGCCTCGACGCTGGCAGCGGTCGCGGTCATCGGGCCGAGAGGTCGCTGACGTGCAGGTGCATCCGCGAGAAGTACCAGGCGCCGATCACGGTGATCGGGATGAACGAGAGGATATGGAACCCGAGCCCCCACGAGACGGCGAGCTCGGTGGAGACGCCATACAGCCCGAGCCCCACCTTCGATGCCGCCTCGAAGACCCCGAAGAACCCGGGCGACGACGGCACCGCGACACCGATCGCGATGAGTCCCTGGAGGAAGAAGGCGGCCGAGAGGGGCGTGTCCACGCCGAGCGCCTTGAAGCCGAGCCAGAAGGCCAGCGCGTTCACGATCCAGTGCAGCACCGTCCAGAAGAGCACCTCGAGCGCGAGGGCGGGCTCGCGCACCACGCCGAGCCCGGCCGCGAAGGCCGTCAGCAGGTCGTGCACCTTGGCCTTGCCGCCGGCCCAGACCGCACCCACCACGCCTTCGGCGATGCGGATGATCAGGGCGGGGAAGAAGACGAGCGCCGCGACCCCCACCAGCACCGCGCCGAGGAAGGCCCCCGCCGAGAACGCGATGCGCGCCGCGCTCATGCCGTAGATCGTGGCGTCCGCGGGGAACCGCGGGTCGAGCGTCGCGAGGAGGAGCATCGAGAGCACGACGGTGCCGTCGAAGAGGCGGTCCACCACGAGCGAGGCGAAGGCCGTGGTGAAGGGCACCTCGGTGCGCGAGCGGGAGAGCGCGAAGGCGCGCGCGAACTCGCCGGCGCGCGCCGGGAAGACGTTGTTGACCATCATCCCGATCGCGGTGGCGCGCCAGAGCGGAAGGAGCGGCAGCCTTCCCGCGCGCGGTGCGAGGATCGCCTGCCACCGGCGCGCGCGGAGCGGGAAGATCGCCGTGGCTGCCGCGGCGCTCGCGATCCAGAGCGGAAGGCTCGACGAGGTGAGCACGCGCCAGACCTCGCCGAGATCCTCGCCGTGCAGCGTCCACCAGAGCAGCAGCGCGCTGAGCGCGATGCCGAACACGCCACGCCAGCCGGGCCGCATCGCTAGTCCGCCGCGGCCAGCTGCAGCAGGTCGTACAACTCGGAGAGGGTGGCGGGGTCCGGCTGTGAGGCGGTGCGACGGAGCGCCTCGCCGATGCCGATGGCGCGGGCGAGCGCCTCCTTGCCGCGGAAGAGGAGTTCCTCGATCGGGACGACGTCGTCGTCCTCGCCTACGGCGCGCGGTGCGATGTGATCGGTGGCGAGCGGGGCCAGGCCCGCGATGCCGGAGGCGAGCAGGTCGCGGAGCTGCGCGCCGGAGGCGCCGCCGGTCCCGCCGCCGGAGGTCGGGGTGGCGGCAGTGGACGCTGGCGCCGTGAACGGTGTGGGCGCGACGATCGGCGCCGGTGCCGGCGTCGCCATCGGCGTCGCCATCGGCGTCGCCGCCTGCGCACCGGGCCCGAAGG
>JAOUHR010000452.1 GCA_029884515.1 Gemmatimonadota bacterium | reverse complement strand
ACCGAGAGGCAGCCGCTCTTCTTGCCCATCGCGAGGAGCTGCAGCACGTCGGGGAGCGAGGCCTCCTTGAGGGATCCGCGGATCGCCATCAGCGCAGGTCCTCGATCAGGCGTCCGCCGATGTCGGGCCAGTCCCAGACCACGCGCTCGCGGTCGAGGAAGGTGCGGTCGCCGGCCCCGAGCGCGGCGGCGGCCGGCGCCATCGTCGCGGTGGCGCCCTCGCCGAGGCCGAGCTCCGCGCGCGCCAGCGTCGCATCGAGCTCCACGCCGCGCGCGTCGGCGAGCGAGGCGAGCCGGTTCACCGTGCCGATCAGCTCGCGCACGCTCTTCACCGGTGCGTCGCACACCACATCGAGCAGCTCGGGCGTCGCCGGACGGCCGAGGACCGTGAGGAATCGCACCGCCAGCAGTTCCCGCAGCGGCCGGTCCGGCGGGAGCATCTCCGCCGTGAGGCCCCCTCCGAACCGCGACTTGAGGCGCTCGGCGAGTTGCGGGATCTCCGACGCCGGTCGGTCGCTCGAGAGCACGATCTGCTTGCCGGCCGTCTCGAGCGCGTTGAAGACGAAGAAGAACTCGTCCTGCGTCCGCTCCTTGCCCGAGAGGAACTGGACGTCGTCCACCACCAGCACGTCGGCGGCGCGGTAGCGATTCCGCCAGCGCTCCACCGTGCCCTCCTGGATCGCCGCGATCAACTCATCCACGAGCGCCTGGGCGTGGACGCAGGCGACCGTGAGCTTCCCGTCCGATGCCTCGGCGATCGCGTTGCCGATCGCGTGCACCAGGTGCGTCTTGCCCACGCCGCTCGCCCCGGTGATCAGCAGCGGGTTGTAGCGCGAGCCCGGGTTCGCGATCACCGCGTCGGCCGCGTGCACCGCGAGCTGGTTGGCCGCCCCCACGTCGAACCCGTCGCGCCGGAACTCCGGGTTCGCACCGCGCGGCGGCATCTCCCCGGCCAGCGCGCGCTCCACCAGCTCCTCGGCCTCGGCGAGGCGTTCGGGGTCGCGGAAGACGTCGAGCCCGCCAAGCGCCGGGTCCACCGCGACGACCGAGCGCTCGAGGTCGCGCAGGTGCTCGACGGCGTTGCTGAACATCTCCACCAGCGCGTCCACGTCCGGGTCCTTGGGCAGCGCGAGCGCCCGCTCGAGCACCGCCGTGCGGTACCCCTCGCCCTGCCAGTAGGCGACGACCTCGCGGAGCCGCACCTGCCACGACTCCACGTGCGACTGCACCGCGCTCGTCACGTCGGAGAGGAAGCTCAGGAACTCCGACGACGACCGCGACTGGATCACCGGCGTGGAGAAGGGCGTCTTGCGCCCCTTGGTGCCGCTCAGCGTCTCGCGCGCGAGCCACTGGTTGAGGGCGCCCTGGAGCTCCCGCACGGAGGCGATGCCGCGCTCGGCGAGCGTGTCGAGCGTCTTGTCGGGCACCGTGACCCCGCGCTCGGCGCAGGCGGCCCGCAGGATCGCCACCCGCGCCTCGAATTCCGGCACGCCCACGTCCACCACGAGCCCGCCGGAGAGCGCCTGGATGAGGCGCTCGTCCACGTCCGAGATCTCGGCCGGGGGGCGGTCGCTCGTGCAGACGATCTGCCGGTTCTCGGCCTGCATCGCGGCGAAGAGGCGCAGGAGTTCCGCCTGCATCTCGCGCCGCCCGGTGAGGAACTGCAGGTCGTCGAGCAGCAGCAGGTCCACGCGGCCGAGGCGCCGGCCGAAGGCGTGCGTCTCGCCCGCCGAGACCGCGGCGTGCCACTGTTCGGAGAACTCGTCGAGCGTGAGGGCGAACACTTCGGCGTCGGGCTGGAGCTCCTGCAGGCGGTGCCCCGCGGCGGTGAGCAGGTGCGTCTTCCCGAGCCCGGAGCCCCCGTAGATGTAGAGCGGGTTGTAGGTGGTGCCGGGCGCCTCGGCCACCGCGCGCGCGGCCGCGGCGGCCATGCGGTTGCCCGCACCGACCACCAGCCGCTCGAACGTGAGGCGCGGGTCGAGGCGCATCTCAGCCCACCGGCGCCCCGGCACTCAGCCGGCGCAGCACGAGTTCGGAGATCCCGCGGAGCGTCTCGAACACCCCGGGCCCGTGGAGCGCATCGGACGGGAACGAGGGCACGCCGCGGAAGTTCAGCGCGTCGTCGAGGTCCGGCACCGACGTCACGAGTTCGGGAGGCAGGTCCTGCTTGTTGTACTGGATCACCAGCGGCATCGTGCGCGCGTCCACGCCCTGCTCCGCGAGGTTCGCGTGCAGGTCCTGCATCGACTCGATGTTCTCGCCGAGCTGACGCGCCTGGCTGTCGGCGACGAACACCACGCCGTCGGCGCCCTGCAGCACGAGCTTGCGCGTGGTCTGGTAGTAGACCTGCCCGGGGACGGTGTACAGCTGGAAGCGCGTCGTGAAGCCCGAGATCGACCCGAGGTCGATCGGCAGGAAGTCGAAGAAGAGCGTCCGGTCCGTCTGCGTCGCG
>JAOUHR010000069.1 GCA_029884515.1 Gemmatimonadota bacterium | reverse complement strand
CCCTCGCGGCGGACGTGTTGAAGGTGGGCCACCACGGATCGAGCACGAGTTCCACCGGCGCGTTCGTGGATGCGGTGGGGCCACGCCTCGCCCTCGTCTCGGTGGGCGCGACGAACCTCTACGGACATCCGAGCAGCGACGTGATGCGCCGCCTGGCGGAGGCCGGCGCGACCGTGCTCCGCACCGACCAACTCGGCACGATCATCGTCCGCACCGATGGCGCGTCGCTCGAGGTGGAGGCCGCCGGCGTGCGCTGGCCCGTGTCACGACCATTGCCCCCTGCGCGGTGACCCAACCACCTTTCCCGGGTTCATCCTTCCCTGGCACACCTCGAGCGAGGTCCCGTGGTCAACCACACCGATACGTCGGTCGTCACGATCGAGCGCTTCATCATCGAGCAGGAGCGGCTCATCCCGCATGCCACGGGTGAGCTCTCTGGCATCATGTACGATCTCGCGCTCGCGTCCAAGATGATCGCGAACAAGGTGCGCCTGGCCGGCCTTGTGGACATCCTCGGCGAGGAAGGGTCGGACAACGTGCAGGGCGAGGCGCAGCAGAAGCTGGACGTGATCGCCAACACGATCATCGTGAAGGCGCTCGATCACGGCGGGCGGCTCTGTGCCATGGCGTCCGAGGAGGAGGCGGAGATCATCCCGATCCCGCCGCAGTTCCGGCGCGGCAAGTACCTGCTGCTGTTCGACCCGCTCGACGGCTCGTCCAACATCGACGTGAACGTCCCCGTGGGCACGATCTTCTCGGTGTTGGAGAAGGTGACGGACGGCGAGGACGGCACGCTCGAGGACATGCTGCAGAAGGGCGCCGCGCAGGTCGCGGCGGGCTACGTCATCTATGGCGCGAGCACCATGCTGGTGTACACCACCGGGCAGGGGGTGCACGGCTTCACGCTGGACCCGTCCATCGGCGAGTTCCTGCTCTCGCATCCCAACATGCGCATCCCGGAGCACGGTCGGTATCTCTCGGTCAACGAGTCGTACGAGCAGCTCTGGTCGGACGATGTGCGGGCGCTGATCCGGCGCTATCGCGGGCTCGACGGGAAGCGCGAGGCGATGAACGTGCGCTATGTGGGCTCCCTGGTGGCCGACTTCCACCGGAACCTGCTGGGCGGGGGCATCTTCGCGTATCCGGCGAACGCGAAGTCGCCCAACGGGAAGCTGCGCCTGCTGTATGAGTGCAACCCGCTCGCCTTCATCGTGGAGGCGGCCGGCGGGGCGGCGACGAATGGGCGCGGGCGCATCCTGGACGTGCAGCCGACGGAGCTGCACCAGCGCTCCCCGTACTTCGTGGGTTCGCGGGCGGACGTGGCGATCGCGACGGAGATGCTCGCGACGTGACGTCCGAGCCGTCCGCGAGCGAGGAGCGGCTCTCTCCCTCCGGGATCCCGGTCGCGCCCGTCTACGGGCCGGGCGCGGCGGACGCCACGCGTTCGGCACGGCTCGGCGAGCCGGGCGCCTTCCCGTTCACGCGCGGCGTGTATCCCACGATGTACCGCGGCCGGCTCTGGACGATGCGCCAATACGCCGGCTTCGGCACTGCGGAGGAGACGAACGCGCGCTTCAAGCACCTGCTCGCGGCCGGCCAGACCGGGCTCTCCACCGCCTTCGACCTCCCGACGCAGATGGGGCTCGACTCCGACTCGCCACGCGCGCTCGGCGAGGTGGGACGCGTGGGGGTCGCGATCGACAGCGTGGACGACCTGCATCGCCTGCTGGCGGACCTGCCGCTCGACAGGATCTCCACCTCGATGACGATCAACGCGACGGCCGCCGTGCTCCTCGCGATGTACATCGTCGTGGCGGAGGAGCGCGGCGTGAAGCGCGCGCGGCTGAGCGGCACGATCCAGAACGACATCCTCAAGGAGTACATCGCACGCGGGACGTACGTCTTCCCGCCCGCGCCCTCGCTGGCGCTCATCGCGGAGACGTTCCGGTTCTGCGCGGCCGAGCTGCCGAGCTTCAATCCGATCTCGATCTCGGGCTACCACATCCGCGAGGCCGGGGCGACCGCTGTGCAGGAGCTGGCGTTCACCTTCGCGAACGCGCTCGCCTACGTGCAGTGTGCGCTCGACACGGGGCTCGCGGTGGACGACTTCGCCCCCCGCCTCTCCTTCTTCTTCGCCTGCCACAACGACCTCTTCGAGGAGGTCGCCAAGTTCCGCGCCGCACGCCGCATCTGGGCGACGCTCATGCGCGAGCGCTTCGGCGCCAACGACACGTCGTGCAAGCTCCGCTTCCACACGCAGACGGGCGGCGTGACGCTCACGGCGCAGCAGCCGCTCAACAACGTCGTGCGCGTGGCCGTGCAGACCCTCGCCGCGACGCTCGGCGGCACGCAGTCGCTGCACACCAACGGATACGACGAGGCGCTCGCCCTGCCGACGGCGGACGCGGCCACGCTGGCCCTGCGGACACAGCAGATCGTCGCGTTCGAGAGTGGGGTGGCGCAGACCGTCGATCCGCTCGCCGGGAGCTACTACGTGGAAGCGCTGACCGACGAGGTCGAGCGGCGCGTGCTCGCCCTGCTCGCGAAGGTGGAGGCGCTGGGCGGCGCGGCCCCGGCCATCGAGGCCGGGTTCTTCCAGGAGGAGATCGCCCGCACCGCATACGAGCACCAGCTCGCCGTGGAGCAGGGGAGCCGCGTGATCGTGGGCGTGAACCAGTACGCGGACGACGAGGAGCCGCCGATCATCCCTGGTCCCGACTTCGCGGAGCTGGAGGCGGGGCAGCGTGCCCGGCTGTCCGCGCTCCGCGGGTCACGGGACGCGAAGGCCGTCGCGGGTGCGCTCGCGGCGATCCGTGCCGCGGCGCCGGCATACGTGCGCGCCGGCGTGCCCGGCACCACGGTGACGCCGCTCATGCCGCTCCTCATCGACGCGGTCCGTGTGCGCGCGACCGTGGGCGAGATCTCCGACACGCTGCGCGACGTCTGGGGCGAGTACCGGCCGACCTGAGGCCGGATGTGCTCGACCCGTCTCTTCTGTCACGCCTCGCTTGGCGCCAGGGAGATGCTCGAGCACTTCTCCGTGGGCCGGCGCATCGCTCCCGACTCGGTGCGGGGCGGCTCGGGGTGATCCCCCCGGGGTGCCGGTGTCGAAGAGGTCGCCGCACTCGCTGAATCGGCCGCGGCGGACCCTGGTCGCACAGGACGTCCATCGCGTGCCGCTTGAAGCACCCGTCCCGCGCCGATAACTTTATCAGGCTCCACACGTTACGCCCAACCCACGACATGCCGACATACGAGTATCGCTGCCCCACCGGGCACGAGTTCGAGGACTTCGTCCTCAAGATCAGTGCCGCGAAGACCGAGTTGCCGTGCCCGGTCTGCGGCGCGGCCGCGCCGCGGCGCATGTCGGCCGGCTCGGGCCTCGTCTTCAAGGGCTCCGGCTTCTACATCACGGACTACGGCAAGGACGGCAAGAAGGACCAGCGAGCCGCGGCGCAGGCGAAATCCGATGCCAAGCCTGACGCGAAGTCCGATGGCGGGTCGAAGGATGCCTCCACAGCCGGTGGATCGGTCGGCGGCGAGTCGTCGTCCGGCGCAGCGTCGCCCGGCAAGGCGGCCGCGGCGCCGAGCGCCGCCCCGGGGTCCGCCTCATCGACCGGCAAGGAGTCGTCCGCCAAGTCGGCGCCCGGCACGTCCAGCCCCTCGAGCGCGAAGCCACCGAAATCCGGATCGTCGGAGTGAACGGTGTCGAGCAACTGCGCGCGGCGCTCACGCGCGCCGCGGTGGCCATCGGTGCGAGCCCTGACGTGCAACCCGGGTTGGAGCGTCCGCGCGATCCCGCGCACGGCGACTGGGCGACGAACCTCGCGATGACCCTCGCCAAGCCGCTCGGTCGCAAGCCGCGCGAGCTCGCGGATGCGCTGATCGCCGCGCTCGACAGGCATGATGCGGGGGTCGCGGAGGCCACGGTCGCAGGGCCGGGCTTCATCAACTTCCGCCTCGACACGGCGGACCTCGCCGGCGGCCTCGCCAGGGTGCTCGCGGCCGGCACCGCCTGGGGCCACGGCACTGGGGGCACGGGTCGTGCGGCGAACGTGGAGTTCGTCTCGGCGAACCCGACCGGTCCGCTCCACGTGGGCCACGGCCGCCAGGCCGCGCTGGGCGACGCGATCGCCGCGCTGCTCGCGTCGCAGGGATGGAAGGTCACGCGCGAGTTCTATTACAACGACGCCGGCGCCCAGATCCAGAACCTCGCACTCTCGGTGCAGGCGCGCCTCCGCGAACGCGCCGGAGACCCGCTCGCCATCCCCGAGGGCGGCTACCACGGCGCGTACATCAAGGACATCGCCGAGGCGTACGCGGGCGAGGCGACGGACGACCCGCGCGGCGATGACCTCGAGCGCGTGCGCACCTTCGCCGTGCGGGCGCTGCGCAACGAACAGGACCTCGACCTGCGCGCGTTCGGCGTGCGGTTCGACCGGTACTTCCTCGAGTCGTCGCTCTACACGGACGGCAAGGTGGAGGAGACCATCGCCGCGCTGCAGGCGTCGGGGCACACCTTCGAGGACGACGGTGCGCTCTACCTGCGCACCACCGACTTCGGAGACGACAAGGACCGCGTCATGCGCAAGCGCGACGGGACGATGACCTACTTCCTCCCGGACGTCGCCTATCACGTCACCAAGTTCGAGCGCGGCTTCACGCGTGCGATCAACGTGCAGGGCGCCGACCACCACGGCACCACGGCACGCGTGCGCGCCGGGTTGCAGGCGCTCGGCCGCGGCATCCCCGAGGGCTATCCCGAGTACGTGCTCCACCAGATGGTCACCGTGATGCGCGGCGGCGAAGAGGTGAAGATCTCCAAGCGCGCCGGCAGCTACGTCACCGTCCGTGACCTGATCGACGAGGTGGGCCGCGACGCGGTGCGTTACTTCCTGCTGATGCGGAAGGGCGACTCGCAGCTCGTGTTCGACGTGGACCTCGCGCGCTCGCAGAGCGAGGAGAACCCGGTCTACTACATCCAGATGGCGCACGCGCGCCTGAGCGGGATCTTCCGGGTGGGGGAGATCGATCCCACGACCATCACCGGCGCGGCAGTGGACTGGAGCGTGCTCGACCAGCCTGAGGAGCGGGAGCTGGTGAAGTCACTGCTGGACTGGCCCGACTTCGTCGCCGCGGCCGCGGACGCGCTCGAGCCGCACCGCGTGGCCAACTGGTTGCTGGAGACGGCACGCCTCGTGCATACCTGGTACCACAAGCACCACGTGCTGGGCGAGGCGGAGCCGGTGATGCGGGCGCGACTCGCGCTCGCGCGGGCCGCCCAACTCACGCTCGCGAACGGCCTCGGCCTGCTCGGCATCTCGGCCCCGGAACGGATGTGAGCACGCCCCGCGCCGTTCCTCACCCCTCCCTCCTCACCCCTCCCTCCTGATGTCCGTCCTCGTCGTCGGTTCCGTGGCCCTCGACTCCGTCGAGACCCCCTTCGGCAAGGCCGACGAGGTGCTCGGCGGGTCGGCCAACTACTTCGCGGCGGCCGCGTCGCACCAGACCGCGGTGCAGCTCGTGGGCGTCGTCGGGAGTGACTACCCGGTGCAGAAGCTCGAGGCGCTGCGCGCGCGGGGCGTCGACCTCGCGGGTCTCGAGAAGGCGGAAGGCGAGTCGTTCCGCTGGCGCGGCCGCTACCGCCACGACCTGAACTCGGCCGAGACGCTGGAGACGCGGCTCGGCGTCTTCTCCCACTTCAAGCCCAAGCTGCCGGACGCGTTCCGGAGCGCCGAGTATCTGTTCCTCGCCAACATCGACCCCCGCCTCCAGCTCGATGTGCTGCGTCAGGTCACGAAGCCGAAACTGGTCGCGTGCGACACGATGAACTTCTGGATCGAGTCACGGCGCCCCGACCTGATGGAGCTCCTGGGCAAGGTGGACCTCATCACGCTGAACGACGGCGAGGCACGCCAGCTCACCGAGCAGGCCAACCTCGTGCAGGCGGCACGCTGGATCCTCGCGCGCGGGCCGCGCACGGTGCTCATCAAGAAGGGCGAGCATGGCGCCTTCATGTTCACCAAGGACAGCGTCTTCTTCGCGCCGGCCTATCCGCTCGAGTCCGTGTTCGACCCGACCGGCGCGGGCGACTCGTTCGCCGGCGGCTTCATGGGGTGGCTGGCCCGTACGCGCGACCTGACCGAAGCGAACATGCGGCGCGCCGTGATCGTCGGATCGGCAATGGGTTCGTTCGTCGTCGAGGGGTTCTCGATCACCAGGCTGCTCGAGGTCACGCGCGCGGACATCGACGAGCGCGTCGCGGACTTCCGCCGGCTCGTGAGCTTCGACGAAGCGCTGAGCGCGTGAGGCGCGGATGAGCGAACCGAAGCTCACCTACGCGAGCGCCGGCGTCGACATCGCGGCGGCGGAGGACTCGAAGCAGCGCATCAAGAAGCTGGTCGAGTCGACATTCACCGCCGGGGCCCGCGGTGCCTTCGGGGGCTTCGGCGGGATGTTCCGTGTGCCGGAGGGCGCCCGACGGCCGCTGCTCGTCTCCAGCGCCGACGGCGTCGGCACCAAGATCAAGGTCGCGATCGAGGCGGACCGGCACGACACGATCGGCCACTGCCTCGTCAACCACTGCGTGAACGACATCCTGGTGCAGGGGGCGACGCCGCTCTTCTTCCTCGACTACGTCGCCTTCGGCAAGCTCGTGCCGTCGGTGGTGGAGGCGATCGTGGCCGGCGTCGCGGCAGGATGCCGCGAGAACGGAGCGACCCTCGCCGGTGGCGAGACGGCCGAGATGCCCGGCGTCTACACGCCGCCGGACTACGATCTCGCGGGGTTCATCGTGGGGATGGTGGAGGAGGACGAGGTGATCACCTCCGCCGGCGTGCGCGACGGGGACGTGCTGGTGGGGCTCGCCAGCACCGGGCTCCACACCAACGGCTACTCCCTCGCCCGTCACATCGTGACGGAGCGACTGAACCTCGGTCCGGGTGCGGTGTTTCCCGAGTCGGGAGGGAAGTCGGTCGCCGATGTGCTGCTCGCGGTGCACCGCTCCTACCTGCCGATCCTCCGTCCGGTGCTGGGCCAGGTGCATGCCATGGCACACATCACTGGCGGGGGGATCCCGGGGAACCTCGACCGGGCGTTGCCGCCGCACCTGGACGCGGTGGTGGAGACGGTGTCCTGGGAGATCCCCTCCCTCTTCCGGGTGCTCGAACAGGCGGGCGGGGTGGAGCGCGCGGAGATGTACCGGGCGTTCAACCAAGGTGTTGGCATGATTGTGATTACGGACACAGTCGGCGCCTCCGCCGTGCGTGACCAAGCGGGGAAGGCCGGCGTCGATAACTGGATCATCGGTCACATCCGTCCAGGGTCCGGACGGGTCCAACTCGTCTAACTTCGGAGTCGTGCACCATGCGCCGCCCCATCGCCGCGTTCCTCTGCTTCGCCGCGCTCGCCATTCCCGCTCGCGCGCAGAATCCCAACTGCGCTTCGGCCACGACTCAGACAGCCGACGCGTGCGAGAAGGCGACGGACCTCTTCAACTACATGATGCCGCAGCTCGGCACCTCGCTGGTGGGCGGTAGCCACACGCTCGGCATGGGCTCCACCCTCGGTGGGCTCGGACACTTCGCGATCGCGCTCCGCGGCAACGCCGTGATGGGCGACCTCCCCGACGTCGCGGCCATGAGCGTCTCCATCTCGGGGCGCTCCTCGTCGAACCTCACGACCAAGTCGCAGGTGCTGGGCCTGCCCGGCGTCGACTTCGCCGTCGGCGTGTACAAGGGCTTCCCGCTCGGTGTCTCGCGGATCGGCGGGGTGGACCTGATCGGCAGCGTGACCTACGTGCCGGAGATCAAGAACACCTCCGGTGGTGTCTCGATCAAACCGGACGGCGGCTCCATGAAGATCGGCATCGGCGCCCGCGTCGGGCTGCTCGAGCAGTCGCTGGTGGTGCCGGGCGTCTCGTTCTCGTACCTCGTGCGCGACCTGCCGACGCTCGACCTCGCGGCGTCGGCGTCCGACGCCGACTTCAACATCAACCAGTTCTCGGTGAAGACGAAGTCGTGGCGCCTCGCCGCGCAGAAGAACCTGATGGTCTTCCAGCTGGGGGCGGGCGTGGGCCAGGACAGCTACACCTCCGGAGCGGACATCAACATCGCGGTCAACAATCCGGTGCCCGGTGCCGCGAGCATGTCGACGTCGATCAAGCAGGACCTCAC
>JAOUHR010000068.1 GCA_029884515.1 Gemmatimonadota bacterium | reverse complement strand
GTCGTACTCCACCGCGCCGCCCGACTTGTCGATCACCAGGGACGCATGCAGTCCGTTCCATTCGCCGAGCGCGCGATCGCTGCCGCCGGTCAGCACGTCCTGGCCGCAGGCGACGAGCAGCAACGCAGAGGCGAGCGCGAGAGCCATGGCGAGCGGGGCGCTCCTGGGCGCGCGCACGACGGATTCGACGCGGTCGACGCATTCGCGTGTGATGGTGTGGCGAGTATCCGACAAGACTCCTCCGGAGTGGTGACCGTTCCATCCGAGTTACCCCGCACAACGGCATTCCGTTACATCCCGTCCCCCCAGCGCGCATCTTTCGGCCGTCCCCATTCCCCAGTCCCTGCTCATGCGCCCAGTCTCCGCCTTCCTCCCGCTCCTCTTCGCCGCCGCGACCGCCTCGCGTGCGCAGGTGGCACCGGTCCCCCCGCCGCGGGCACCAACGCCGGTCACCCTGCTCGTCGACCGGGCGCTCGATGGCGCTGGTGGCACGATCAGCGGTGCACGGATCCGCGTGGAGGGCGGCCGGATCACGGCGATTGAGTCGACCGCCGCGGGCACCAGCATAGACCTGCGTGGCTACACGGTCATGCCGGGGTGGATCGACACCCACGTTCACCTCGACTCGCACTTCGATCGCACGGGGCGCATCGCGACTGACTCGGAACCAGCGCTCGAAGCGGCGATGGGCATCGCCCTTGCGGCCTGGGAGACGTTGATGGGCGGCTTCACCACCGTGCAGTCGGTGGGCGACCCGGGGGAGCGTCCGCTCCGCGATGCCATCCGCGACCGCGGCGTCCCGGGCCCGCGCGTGCTCACCTCCCTCGGCTGGATCGTCGGTCGGGGCGACAGCACGGGGACGCCTGACGAACTGCGGGCGATGGTGCGCGCACGGCAGGCTGAAGGGGCGGACCTCATCAAGATCTTCGCCTCCACCAGCCAGCGCGTGGGCGCCCGGCCGACGCTCAGCGAGGCGCAGCTCCGGATCCTCTGCGACGAGGCGCGGGCGGCCGGGATGCGCTCGATGGTGCACGCCTACCGCTCGCAGGTCTCCGTGGCGGCGCGCGCCGGGTGCGACCAGGTGGAGCACGCCACGTATGCCTCCGCGGAGGACATCGCGACCGCGGCGCGGCTGGGGACGGTGATCAGTCCGCAGGTGGGGCTCGTCGTCCAGAACTACATCGCGAACAAGGAGCGCTATCTCGGGGAGGGGAACTACACCGAGGAGGGGATGGCGACGATGCTGCGCGACCTCCCGCTCGACTTCGACATCTGCCGCATCGCGGTCTCGACGCCCGGCGCAAAGGTCGTGTTCTCCACCGACGCGACGGCGGGCGCGCACGGCCGCAACGCCGAGGAGTTCCTCGGGCGCGTCGAGCACTGCGGGCAGACGCCGATGGCCGCGCTCGTCTCCGCCCAGTCCGTGGCGGCGCAGGCGATCGGCATGGGGGACCAGCTGGGCCGGCTCGCCCCGGGCTACGCGGCCGACATCATCGCGCTCGACGGCGATCCGCTCGCCGACCTCACCGCCGTGCGGCGCGTGGTGTTCGTGATGCGTGGCGGCGTGGTCTACAAGTGGGCGCCGACCGCGGCGGCGAAGCGATGACGGGCCGACTCTCACAGCGGACGACCCGGGCGATCGGGCTCGCCTTCGTCGTCCTCGTCGCGGGCACGACGCTCTGGGAACGGTTCGCGGCGCCCGCGGCGACGCCCGCTGCGCGCGCGACGGGTACGACGACCGCTCCCGCGGCACAAGGCACGACGCGCGCGGACAACGCCTCGCTGCTCGCCGCCGTCCGCGCGAAGGCCACCGACCGTTCTGTCTCCGCCGGGGGCCGGGTGATCCGCATCCTCGCCGACGACAACGAGGGCTCGCGACACCAGCGCTTCATCATCTCGGTCGGGCGGGATCTGACCGTGCTGATCGTGCACAACCTGGACCTCGCACCGCGTGTGCCGTTGGCGGTGGGCGACTCGGTCGCGCTGCTCGGCGACTACGTTTGGAACGACCGCGGCGGCCTGATCCACTGGACGCACCACGACCCCGCGGGCCGTCACGTGCCGGGGTGGATCGCGCACGCCGGCCGCCGATACCAATAGGAGGCAGCTGCTGTGAGTCATGCCGCCATCAACCCCGCCACCGGCGAGGTGCTCTCCACCCACGAGGAACTCACTGCGCCCGAGCTGCGGAAGGCCATCGCGGACTCGCACCAGGCGTTCGTCGCCTGGCAGCGCGTGCCGATGCCCGAGCGCGCGGCCAAGATGCGGGTCGCCGCACGGATCCTCCGGGACGGCGCACCGAGATTCGCGACGCTCATGGCGCGCGAGATGGGGAAGCCCGTGAAGCAGGGCCGGAGCGAAGTGGAGAAGTGCGCCTGGGTCTGCGAGTACTACGCCGAGCACGCGGAGCCCTTCCTCGCCGACGAGCCCGCCGACACGGACGCGAGCAAGAGCTACGTCGCGTACCGTCCGCTCGGGCTCATCTTCGCGGTGATGCCGTGGAACTACCCGTTCTGGCAGGTGTTCCGATTCGCCGCGCCGGCCCTGATGGGAGGGAACGGCGGTCTCCTCAAGCACGCGCCGAACGTGCCCGGCTGCGCGCTGGCGATCGAGGGCGTGTTCCGCGATGCGGGCTTCCCCGAGGGACTCTTCCGCACGCTGCTCATCTCGGTGCCGCAGGCGAAGGTGGTGATCCGTCACAGGCACGTCGCCGCGGTGACGCTCACTGGGAGCACGGCGGCCGGGAAGGCCGTTGCGAAGGAGGCCGGCGCCCGGCTCAAGAAGTGCGTGCTCGAGCTCGGCGGCAGCGACCCGTACATCATCCTCGAGGACGCCGACCTCGGCCAGGCGGTGGAGGCCTGCGCGACGAGCCGGCTCCTGAACTCCGGCCAAAGCTGCATCGCGGCCAAGCGGTTCCTCGTCGTGCCCGGCGTGCGTGAGGAGTTCGAGCGACGACTCGTGGAGCGGATGCGCGCTACGCGCTCGGGCGACCCGATGCGCGAGGAGACCGACCTCGGCCCGCAGGCGCGCGCGGACCTCCGCGACGCCTTGCACGACCAGGTGCAGCGCAGCGTGGCCGCCGGCGCGCGGCTGCTGCTCGGCGGCAAGGTGCCCAGCGGCCCGGGCTTCTTCTATCCACCCACGGTGCTCACCGACGTGCGGAAGGGGATGCCTGCGTACAGCGAGGAGTTGTTCGGTCCAGTGGCCACGATCATTCCGGTGAAGAACCGTGCGGCCGCGATCAAGGTCGCGAACGACACCGCCTACGGGCTCGGCGCCGCGATCTTCTCGAGCGACGTCGCGCGCGCCGAGCGCATCGCCGCCGACGAACTCCAGGCCGGCGCCTGCTTCGTGAACGCCTTCGTCCGCTCCGACCCGCGCCTGCCGTTCGGTGGCATCAAGGAGAGTGGCTACGGCCGCGAGCTATCGCGGCATGGCCTGCTCGAGTTCCAGAACGCGAAGGCGGTGTATGTGCGCTGACCGGTGGGCCTTCGTCTCAGCAGCGGTCGGGCTGCTGGCGCTCTCGGGTTCCGGTTGCGGAGGGGGCGCACCTTCACCCGACTGGCCGGTGTACGGCGGGAGCGAGGACCACACGCACTACACCACGTTGAGCCAGATCTCGCCGGCCAACGTGAAACAGCTCGCCGTGGCCTGGACGTACGAGACGAGGGACGAGTTCGACGGCTCGGAGATGCAGGCGAATCCGGTGATCGTCGCCGGCGTGCTGTACGCGACGACTCCCAAGCTGCAGGTGTTCGCGCTCGACGCGGCCACGGGCAAGGAGCTCTGGCGCTTCGACCCGAACGCGGGTCGTCCACCCACCTCCCGCATCCGGCACCGCGGCGTGGTGGTCACCGGCGACCGAGTGATCTTCAACTACCGGAACCGCCTCTACGCGCTCGATCGCGCCTCGGGCGTGCCGATCCCCACCTTCGGCGACAGCGGCTGGGTGGACCTCCGCGCGGGGCTCGGCCGCCCGGTCGAGGGACTCTCCGTGAGTGCGAGCACGCCGGGCGTCGTGTTCGAGGACCTGTTCATCATCGGCAGCTCGGTGCCAGAGGCACTGCCCAGCGCGCCGGGGGACATCCGCGCGTACGACGTCAGGACGGGTGCCCTGCGCTGGAGCTTCCACACCATCCCGCACCCTGGCGAGTTCGGGTACGACACCTGGCCCGCGGATGCGTGGCAGATCGCTGGCGGCGCGAACGCGTGGAGCGGCGTGACCGTGGACACGAAGCGCGCGATGGTCTTCGCGGCCACGGGCTCCGCGTCCTACGACTTCTACGGCGCCAATCGCCTGGGCGACAATCTCTTCGCGAACACGGTGCTCGCGCTCGACGCGCGCACGGGCGCGCGCATCTGGCACTTCCAGGGCTTGCATCACGACCTCTGGGACCGTGACTTCCCCGCGGCGCCGGCGCTCGTCACGGTCGCCCGTGACGGCAAGCCGGTGGACGCGGTCGCACAGATCACCAAGACGGGACACGTCTATCTCTTCGAGCGCACGAAGGGGACGCCGCTCTTCCCCATCGAGGATCGTGCGACGCCCGGCGGCGGGCTCGATGGCGAGCAGCCCTCCACCCGGCAGCCGTTCCCGGTGCTGCCGCCGCCGTTCGCACGGCAGCAGCTCACCGAATCCGGGCTCACGGACCGCACCCCTGAGGCTCACGCGGCCGCGCTCAAGACGTTCCGAGAGTACGAGACGCCCGATCCGTTCTCGCCGCCGAACCTCAAGGGCACGATCATCTTCCCGGGCGTTGACGGCGGCGGCGAGTGGGGCGGCCCCGCCTTCGACCCGAAGACCGGGGTGCTCTACGTGAACTCGAACGAGATGGCCTGGCTGCTCAAGCTCGTGCCGCGGAGTGACAAGTCGCTCTACGAGGCGACCTGCGCGAGTTGCCACGGCGCGCGTCGGGAAGGGAACGCCCTTGGTCCGTCGCTGCTCGGCGTCGCCGCGCGCCGATCACGGGCGGAGGTCGTACAGGTGATCCGGGAAGGCACCGGACGCATGCCCGCGTTCGGCGGCGCGATGGACGGCGGTGCCGTGAACGATCTCGTGAACTACCTGCTCACGGGCCGCGACTCATCGGTGCGCGCGGTCGGGACGAGCCCGTACGCGCTCCCGTATCGCACGGCGTATTTCGACATCTTCCTCGACCACGAGGGCTACCCGGGCATCAAGCCGCCCTGGGGCACGCTCAACGCGATCGACCTCAACGCGGGCACCATACGCTGGTCCATCCCCTTCGGCGAGTATCCGAAGCTCGCGGAGCAAGGCATCACGAACACGGGCACCGACAACTATGGCGGCGCGATCGTCACCGAGAACGGCCTGCTCATCATCGCGGCGACGACGTACGACGACAAGATCCGTGCCTTCGACAAGGCGACGGGTGAGCTCCTCTGGGAGGCCAAGCTCCCCGCGGCCGGCAATGCGACACCGTCCACCTACATGGTGGGCGGCGTGCAATACCTCGTGATCGCGTGCGGGGGCGGGAAGAACGGGGCGAAGAGCGGCGGGACCTACGTCGCCTTCGCGCTGCCGGAGTCCGCGCGTCGCTGAACGGCCCGTCGGAAGAGATACCAACCGATGCCGACGGGCCCAAGCACGCCCAGCGCCATCTTGAGTTCGAACACCGCCACGCTCCCCACCTCCGGCGTTGGGAGGAAGGCGAACACGATCGCCGATGAGGTCGTGACGAGGCCGAGCAGGCCGGCCGCGCGCGACGCGAGGCGCACGCCGGCCGTCTTCATCAGCCCGAGGAAGAGGTAGACGAACGGCACAAGCTGGATCACGATCGCCGCCTTGAGCAGCACCTGGTAGGCCTCGCCAACGCTCGACCCCAGGAGCGAGAGGACGGTGAAGGTCCCGGCGACCACCGCGCAGACGATGAGCGCGACGTGCGGGGACTGATATCGCGGATGGATCCGGCCCAGCGCCGCGGGGAGCGCGGAGTCGATGCCGGCCACGAAGGGCACGCGCGTCGAGCCCGCGAACCAGGCCGAGGCCGAGCCGCCGATCGAGAGCGCCATGAGCACGGCGACGGGGCCCACGAGCCAGGCGACGCCGGCCGTCTTCGCGCCCGAGCTCACGGCCTGCATGATTCCCTGGATGATGCCCATGTCGCCGATCGGAACGAGGAGGAGCATCGCGCCGGTCACCAGCGCGTAGGAGCCGAGTGAGATCACGCCTGCGGCGAAGATCGCGGGCTTGAGGTCGCGTGCCGGATCACGGATCTCGTCCCCCATGGTGGAGGCGAGCTCGATCCCGATGAAGGCCATGCACATCACGCTGAAGCTGGCGGCCAGCCCGGTGGTGGACCCCAGGTCCGCGACCATCGGCGCATCCTGCGCCACGCCCTTGACCATCGCGATTCCGGCGGCGATGAGCACGAGCACCACGCTCAGCGCGGTGCCGACGCCGCCGATGTTCTGGATCCACTTGCCCACGCGCAGGCCGCGGATGTTGAGCACCGCCATCAGCACGAGCCAACCGAGCGCGAGCCCGCCGACGAACAGCCGGTTGTCCACGAGGTCCGCGTTCCCCTCGCCCCCCGCGAATGCCACGATCCCCGCCATGTAGACAAGTACCACGGGGATGTAGAAGAGGTTGTTGGTCCAGTAGCACCACCCGGCGAGGAAGCCGTGCGCGTCGCCGAACTCCCTGCGGATCCAGAGGTAGATGCCACCCTCGCCTGGGTAACGCTTCGCGAAGACGAGCACCGCCACCGCCTCGGGCAGGAAGAAGCAGGCGAAGGCGAGCGCCCAGAGCAGCATCGCGATCCGCCCGAACACTGCGGTGGGCGGGATGTTGTTGATGTTCACGATCGCCACGATCTTGAGCAGGATCAGGTCTGCGCGCCCGAGCGTCTTCGGAACGGCGACGTGGTCCACCTAGCCGAGCCTCAGGATCTCACCCACGGCGCGATGCGCATGGTCGATCGCGGCATCGGTGTACGAGTAGGCCCCCGCATCCGCGTTCGCCACGGCAAGCCGGCCGAACGGGCGCCGGGCGACCGCGCAGGGCTGCTCCCCGCCGTTCAGCCAGAAGTCGTCCGCCAGCGAGTTGTACTGGTAGGCATAGCCGTGCGGCCAGCGGTTCACGGTGATGCCGAGGATGTCGCGCGGAGGGTCGAATCCGCCGGGGCCGAGCACGCGCGCGAGGTCGCTGCGGATGGCGCGCTCGATCACCTCGAACGGCGTGGTGAACAGCTCCATGCGACCGGCGAGATGCTGCTCGCGGATCGGGAGTCCCGGCTTGCAGAGCGACCTGGAGAGGTGCAGCACGATCGGTTCGGTGGGCGACTTCGGGTGCTGGTAACTCCCGATGCTCACGGGGAAGTCGAGCGCGATGGCATCATGCCAGAGTCCCGGCGTGCTGATGCTGCGGACCCCGAGCCTCTGGAACGCCGTCCAGTCTCGGATGAGGACGTTCGTGTACGCGAGCGGGACCTTGGTCTCCGCCGTCATCGCCGCTCGCTGGACCGCGGGCAACTCAGGGCAGATGAAGGGGATCGACTGGTGCCAGCACGCGAGCACCGCGGCGCCCGCTGTCGCCGTCCGGAGCGCGCCGTCTTGCATCCAGGTGACTTCGACCGCCGTGGCGGTCTCCGGTGCACCGCGATGCCGGACGCGCATCACCGGGCTGCTCAGCCGGATGCGCACCGGCGCTCCCGCGCGGTCGAGCTGCGCGTAGTCGGCGCGCGCAGTGACGATGTCCTCGGCCGAGGTGCCGGGAATCGCCTCCGGGATCAGCTTGCGCACGAGGAGTCGTGCGATGCTCGCGTTGCCGTCCGGGAAGTGGAAGTAGTACTTGAGCGCCTCCTCGTTCTCGATTGCGTCGTAGTTCTGCCCTGGGCCGGGCGCGCGATCGAGCCCCATCCCCTGGAAGCCGGGGTAGCGGAATCCGAACGCGTCCTGCGCCGGCACCACGTCGATGCCGGCACCGAAGAGCGGGTGCGGCATGTTCTGGAGGATGGCGACCACCGCCGGGTCGACCTTCCAGAGCTTGAGCAGGAAGTCCGCGTAGCTGATCCGGGCGAGCCGCGCCTTCTTCTGCGCGGGCGAGAGGCCGGGGTAGGGGTCGAAGCGCTCCCCCTGCAGGCGGTGGATGTCGCGCTTGGCTGCGGCGGGGATCGGTGCCGCGTCGATGAAGGCGTCGTCCATCTTCCGTCG
>JAOUHR010000450.1 GCA_029884515.1 Gemmatimonadota bacterium | reverse complement strand
CAGTGTCCATGCGACCCCGCCCTGCGGCGTCACTCCCCTCTGTGACCACCTCGCATGGGGTGTTGCATAGATCGATACATCTAGTTACGTTTATGAATGCCCGCGGCCTCCGCCGTCCCGTCCCTCGAGAGCCTCGCCCGGCACGCCGGGCTCTTCCAGGCGCTCTCCGATCCCCGCCGACTCCGCATCCTCGACCTCCTGCGGGGTGGCGAACAGTGCGTCTGCGACCTGCGGGCCGACCTGGACTGCGGGCAGTCCCTGCTCTCCTTCCATCTGAAGACCCTCCGCGACGTGGGCCTCGTGACCATGCGAAAGGAGGGGCGCTGGTCGTATTACCAGCTCGCCCCCGGCGCGTTCGAGCACGCCGAGCAGGCCGTCGCGGCGTATCGCGTGCCCGCACATAAGCGCCGAACGCTCCCGGTGGGCTGCTGCGGCTGACCCGTCGACACCCGTTCCCCCACGCGGCACATTCAGCACATCCATAAGGAAAGTCGACATGCCTACCGAGACGACATCCCCCGACATCCACCACATCGTCCGACAGAAGTATGGCGCCGCCGCCACCCGCGCCGCCGAGGGTGGACAGTCCGCCTGTTGCGGCTCGTCCTGCTGTAGCGGCGAGGACGACGCGAAGGACCCCATTACCTCCGATCTGTACGAGGCCGCCGAGGTCCAGGGCATCCCCGCGAGCGCGGTGCTCGCGTCGCTCGGCTGCGGGAATCCCACTGCCCTGGCCGCGCTGAGCACCGGGGAGACCGTGCTCGACCTGGGTTCCGGCGGCGGCATCGATGTGCTGCTCTCCGCACAACGCGTGGGCCCGACCGGACACGCCTACGGCCTCGACATGACCGACGAGATGCTCGCGCTCGCCCGGCGGAACGCCGAGGCAGCCGGCACGAGGAACGTCACCTTCCTCAAGGGACAGATCGAACGGATCCCCCTGCCCGACGCCTCCGTGGACGTGATCATCTCGAATTGCGTGATCAACCTCGCGGTGGACAAGCCGGCGGTGCTGCGCGAAGCGTTCCGCGTGCTCAAGCCCGGCGGCCGCTTCGCGGTGAGCGACGTCGTCGTGCGCGGCGAGGTCCCTGCGGCGGTGCGCCGTTCGATGGAGCTCTGGGTGGGCTGCATCGCGGGCGCGCTCGAGGAGCAGGAGTTCCTCCGCATGCTCCGCGAAGTGGGCTTCGTCAGTCCGTCGATCGAGCCGACGCGGGTCTACCGGGCCGAGGACGCGCGCGCATTCCTCAAGGACGCCGGCCTCGAAGCGGAAGCGGTCGCGGACGAGATCGATGGTGCGTTCTGCTCGGCGTTCGTGAGGGCGATCAAGCCAGGACGGGCGGCCTGATGCCAACTGGCGCGCCGGAGGTCACCATTCGCGCCGCGACGAGCGCCGACACGGCCGCCGTGCTTGCCTTGCTGAGCGCTTCCGCGTTGCCACTCGACGGCGTGCCGGACGTCCTCACGGACCTCCTCGTGGCCGAACGGCTGTCGTCCGGCGCGCCGGAGATCGTCGGTGCGGTCGCTTTCGAGCGGTACGGCGACGCTGCGCTGCTGCGCTCCACGGTCGTGGCGCCGCGCCTGCGTGGTGCCGGGCTCGGCGAGCGACTGGTGCATGCCGCGCTCGACCTCGCTCGGGCCCACGCGGTGCGCGACGTGGTGCTGCTCACGACCACGGCCGCAGAGTGGTTCCCCCGGTTCGGCTTCACCCGGATCACGCGGGACGAGGCGCCGCTCGCGCTGCACGCGTCGAACGAGTTCCAGTACGCCTGTCCGGCCTCGGCGACGGTGATGCGGCTGCGTGTGTGAGCGAGGACCGCGAATGCCGATGCGGACAATACGAGAGCGGCGCCTCCCGAGCCCGGGTCGGCGCCGCTCTGTCGTCCACCATCTACCGTCTACCGTCCTTCCCCAGTGGAGGCGGGGAGATTCGAACTCCCGTCTTGCATGCGATCTTCCGCAGCGTCTACGCGCGTGTCCCGTCGATTGATGTCTCCGGACGCAGGCCGACAGGCCGCCAACGTACGGATGAGTCTGCTGGAATCTCGCCCGCGAGCGGCAGACGCACCGTTGGGCCAGCCCGGATTTGCGTTACTTGAGCGCCGCCCCGGGCGGGCTGCCACTCAAGCACTGCTACGGTAAGACTAGGTCTTACGCAGCGAGAGCGAAGTTGTTGTTCGCAGTTGGAACGTTCTCGAGGGTTTTACCAGGGACCCGAGGACCTGGGCGCGCAGCCACGGAGCCACTCACACAATCGAAACCAGTCGCCCCCTGTTGCTCCTGAATGCTACCCCGGAGGACGCAGGAGTTCAATCGCGGCAGGCCTCAGGCGACGACCTCCACCCGGTTCCGGCCGTTCCGCTTGGCCTCGTACAGCGCCTGGTCGGCGTGGTCCATCACCTGTTTCGGCACGCCGCTGCGGGCCATGTACTCGCCGATGCCGAAGCTCGCCGTCACGCGGAGTTCGCTCGGGGGT
>JAOUHR010000449.1 GCA_029884515.1 Gemmatimonadota bacterium | reverse complement strand
CGCTCCTGCTCCTCCTCCTGGGCGGCGTGGTGATGGCCTGGCGCGCCACGCAGGACTCAGTCGACGCCGGTGCCGGATTCATCATCGTGCTCGTCTCGCTCGGCGTCTACGGCGTGGCCGTCTCACAGTCCGCGGTCTGGCGCAGCCGCGTGAGCGCGGTCGGGCCGCATGCGCTGCGATTCCTCGTCCCGCTCGCGCTCGGCGCGTCCGTCTACGCCATGCGCATCCTCTACGAGGGCCGCGGCGAGATCAGCACCGTGATGCTCGCCGCGCTCACGGTGTGGATGCTCGGCCTGGTGAACAGTGTGTGCAACCAGGGAGTGTCACGGCAGTCGCCGGAGCGCATCGCGCTCCGCAAGCGACTTGCCGCCGCGCGGCGCTTCTTCCGGCGCGAGCTCGCGAAGCCCAACCCGTCGCTCCGCGACGACTGGTTCCCCTACCTGATCGGCTTCGGGCTCGGCAGCCACATCGACAAGTGGTTCCGCGCGTTCGGTGGCGCGGCGGGCACCTCGGCGATGACCGGCGCGGCGATCGCGAGCTCGAGCGGCTCGTCGCGCGGCGGGAGTTCGTGGACCGGCTTCGGCGGAGGCGGCGGGTTCTCGGGCGGCGGCTCGAGTGCGTCGTTCGCGGCAGCGGTCGGCGGGATCGCGGCGTCGGTGCCCACGCCGAGCTCGAGTGGGTCGGGAGGCGGCGGGGGTGGAGGTGGCGGCGGCGGAAGCTCGGGCGGCGGCGGGGGCGGGGGCTGGTAACGCGCGCCCGCGCACTCGACGGCGCTACGGCCGCGGTCGCTCCACGGGCGTGAGCTCGGCCAGGCGCTTGCGCGCCGCCGCCACCCGCGGCTGCAACTCGGGATCCGCGTCCTGCCACCGCTCGACGAGGTCGCGATACGCCTCGATCGCGCGCGCCGTGTCACCCACCTGCTCGAACATCTTCGCGAGTGACTCCACCGTCGTCGAGGTCAGGATCAGGTCCGGGCCCTTGCGGGGGCGCCTGCCGATCTCCGACGTCTTGTAGCGGTCGTACTCCGTGATCGCCGAGTCGGCCATCCCGGCCGCGGCGAAGAGGCGCATCATGCGCTCATACTGGCAGTGATCGCACATGTCCACCGGCCCGTCGGGTAGCCGATCCCCCGCACGATAGGCGCGGGCGGCGTCCGCCCACTTCCCCTCGGCCTCGGCGACGCTGCCGAGCGCGCGTTGCCTGTACGGTTCCTGGGATTCACGGAGCACCGGATCCCTCACGTCGCTGCCGAACCGGGCCAGCAGTGTCCTTGCCTGGTCCGATCGCCCCGCGCGTGCGAGCAACTCGGCAGCCCGCAGGTACGGACGGTCCACGACACTCGGGATCGACTGGAGCGGTTCCCGTGTGAGCGCGCTCTCGGTCGCCTGGAGCGCGGCATCTGCCGGCAGTCCCGATCCGAGTGCGAACTCCAGCCGGTCGAGTGCCCGCGTGACGGCGTACGGAGACCGTCCTGTTGCCGAATCGGCGCGCACCGCCTCGTCGAAGTACCGTTGCGACGCGCGCACCTGTCCCACCTGCTTGGCGAGGTAAGCGTTCGATCGCTCGCCGAAGGCGGGATCCCATGGGTCGCGGAACGGGCGCACACTGTCGATCGCGGCGCGCAGCTTCGGGATGTCCCCCTCGAGGCGCGCGCGCTCGATCCGGTGCCGGTCGCCGACATAGCCGTCCGGGAAGAGTCGGCGTGCCTCCGCCGCAGCGCTGTCCATGCCGGCGAGATCGGCGCGCCTCGAGCGGGTGAACCACAGGTTCCAGATGCCGAGCTGACGCCCCGAATCCCGCTTCACGTCCGCAGCGAAGAGCGACTCTGCGCGGGCGAACTCCCGCCGTTCGCGGAGCGTCACGGCGAGATTGTTCAGGGGCTCGCTGTCACCGCGCGCCAACAGTCGTTCGTACGCGGCCACGCCGCGGGCCCGGTCGTATCCTGGTCCGGACGTGTAGACATATCCCTCGAGATAGTCACGCTCGCGCTCCGGCAGTCGGTCCCGCAGCGAGAGCGCACGGCGCAGCGCCGAATCCACCTGCGACTGTGGCATTCCCATGTTCGACATCACCACGCCCAGCTTGCGCCACCCTTCGACGAACAGGGTGTCGATCGCGACGGCATCACGCAGCAGGCGCAGCGCCTTGGGGAGATCGCCCTCGACGTCGTTCGCGCGGTTCCCTTCGCTGTAGGCGCGCAACGCCTCGAGGGAGGAGGTGGTCACGCGCACCAATGGCGAGGCGGAGTTCACGGCACGCAGCGATTCGCCGGCCCGCGAGCGCAGCTTGCGCGCGAGCGCATCGGCGACCTCGATCACCTCGCTCGGCCCGTTCGCGGTCTCGCGATACGACGCGAGCTCTCGCGCCGAATCGGCCGTCACGAGGCGCACCGAGATGATGTAGCTCCCGGCCACCTGCGTCACATCCCCGTCCACGATCGCCTTCACCCCGTCCCGGAGCGCGAGCGCGCGCGCCG
>JAOUHR010000067.1 GCA_029884515.1 Gemmatimonadota bacterium | reverse complement strand
CGCGAGCACGGCACGCTCCGCGTCCTCCGACCAGGGGGGCCGGCGGTCACGGAAGGCATCCACGGATGCCGTCCTAGGCGCGATCGAAAATTCTACGGGCGAGCTGGACATCTTCCCAGGCTGGACGTTTCCAATTCGGATTCCGCAGCAACGCCGCGGGGTGGTACGTCGCCACCAGCGGGATGCCGTGGTAGCGATGCTCCTGACCGCGCAGCTTGCCGATCGGGGAGTCGGTCTGCAACAAAGTCTGCGCCGCGAACGTGCCGAGCGCGAGTATCACACGGGGTTCCATGAGCTCCAGCTGGCGGAGCAGGAAGGGGCGGCAGGCCACGATCTCGCTCGCCGACGGATTGCGGTTCCCCGGCGGCCGGTGCTTGAGCACGTTGCAGATGAACACCTGTTCGCGCTTGAAGCCGATCGCGTCGAGGATCTTCGTGAGGAGGTCGCCCGACTTGCCGACGAAGGGACGGCCGAGCTGGTCCTCGGTGGCGCCGGGCGCCTCACCCACCACCACGAACTTCGCCCTCGGGTCACCCTCGCCCGGCACGTGATTCTGTGCGGTGGCGGAGAGCGAGCACGCCGTGCACGCGGCGATGGCCTTCGCGACGTCAGCGAGCGACCGTGCGCCGCTCAGGTCCACGGAAGGCGCCGCGTTGTCGGGCTCGACCTCCTTTCCCTTGGGAGCGGCGCCCTCGATGAGGGCAGGCGGGGCCGGCGACTGCTTCGCCGACTTCTTCGCCGGCCCGGAGCCGGGCCCCGCGCCGACCGCGTCGAGCGCGGCGCGCCAGTCGTCGGTCACGCCGGCGGTGCGCGACGAGGTCGGCAACTCCGCCGCGGGCGCCCCAGGGATGGCGCCCGAGTCGTTCCGCGAGGCGCTGCGCCCACCGGCGGGCGGCGGAGGCGCGCCGGTGGCGAGCACCCGCATCGCGTCCTCCACGCTGAGCGAGTCGAGGACGAACTCCGACTCCCCCATCTCGCGACGTTGCGCGAGGTACTGCCGCAGGCGCTCGTGCGCGTCGCTCACAGGAGCGCTTCCACACGGTCGAGGATGGCATCGGCGACCACGCTCTTGGGCTGGAGCGGCAGCTCCTCGACGGTGCCGTCCCGGTGCACGAGGGTCACGCGATTCGTGTCCGACCCGAAGCCCGCGCCCGCCTCGCTGGCGCTGTTCGCGACGATGAGGTCGAGGCCCTTGGCCTCGAGCTTCGCCTTCGCGTGCTCGAGCAGGTGATCCGTCTCGAGCGCGAAGCCCACGGCGAGCATGCCGGGCCGGCGCGCGTCGCGCGTGGACCTGAGGATGTCGGGCGTCTCGTCGAGTGCCAGGGGCGCGGGCGCCTTGCCCCGCTTCTTGATCTTGGCACCCTCCACCTTCGCGGGCCGGAAGTCGGCGGGCGCGGCCGCCATCACGAGCACGTCCGCCTGCGCGACCTCGGCGCGGACGGCGTCAGCCATCTCCGCCGTCGTCTCCACCGGCGTGGCGCAGATGCCATCGGGGATCGGGGCCGTCATGGGCCCGTGCACCACCGCGACCTCGGCGCCGCGGCGCCACGCGGCCGCCGCGAGGGCGACGCCCATCTTCCCGGTGGAGTGGTTGGAGAGGAAGCGCACGGGGTCGAGCGGCTCGCGCGTGGGCCCCGCGGTCACGATCACGCGGCGTCCGGCGAGCTTGCCCTTCGGTTCCAGGAGGCGCCCCGCGTGCGCGACGATGGTCTCGGGTTCTTGCATCCGGCCGGCCCCGGCGCCCTCGTCGGGCGAGGCCAGCGGCCCCACGGCAGGGTCGACCATCGTGCGCCCGAGTTTCCGCAACGCCGCGACGTTCGCCTGCACCTGCGGGTTCGCCCACATCCTGTCGTTCATCGCCGGCGCCATCAGCACTGGCGCCTCGCAGGCGAGCAGGCAGGCTGAGAGCAACTCATCGGCGTGGCCGTGCGCGGCGCGGGCCAGGAAGTCGGCGGTGGCGGGAGCCACGATCAGGAGGTCCAGCCCACGCACCAGCCGCAGGTGGTCGAGCGCGTGCCCGTCCCCGATGAGCACCGTGTGCACCGGGCGCCCGGTGAGCGCCTCGAAGGTGATCGTGCCGATGAACTCCTTCGCCGAGCGCGTGAGCACCACGTCCACGCTCGCACCCGCCTGCGTCAGCAGCCGGGCCAGAGAGGCGGACTTGTAGCTGGCGATCCCCCCGGTGACGCCCAGGAGGATCCGCCGGCCGTCGAAGGGCCGCATCGCCGGCCGCTCCGCTGGCGGGGCCCGAGCCTACTCGCCCCGGGGGCGGCGGCGCGGCACCACGCGGTACTCGATCTCGCCCGCCGAGAGATCCTCGAGCGCGCGGGTCGTGAGCTTCTTCTCGCCAGAGCGCGAGCGGTCGCGCGGGAATTCGTTCAACACACGCGAATACTTCGCCGCAACGAGCACCGAGAGGTACTTGTTGGTCGCGTGCTTCGTGACTTCGGACGGTGTGAAGACCTGCATGTGGACCCCAGCTGTTTGCGGTGAATGCCCTGTCGCTCTCGCTCTGCCATCTACCGTCTACCCTCGGTCGTCGAACTCCTCCAGCAGATGAGTGACGATCCCTTCCACCTGCCGCCCCAGCGCCGGCAATCGCTCCCGCCGCAGGGTCTCCTCCTCGATGATCGTCTCGACGCGCCGGAGCGTCGCCGCGAGATCGTCGTTCTCCACCACGTGCTGATACCGCTCCGCCTCACGCAGTTCCACCTGCGCGTTCCGCAACCGCAGCGCCAGCGCCTCGGCGCTCTCCGACCGACGGGCCTTCAGTCGCTCCACCAGCACCTCGACCGACGGCGGCACCACGAAGATGGTGACGGCGTCCGGGAACGCCTCGACCACCTGTCGCGCGCCCTGCACGTCGATCGCCAGCAGCACGTGCTTCCCTTCCCCCATCACCCGCTCGATCGTCGACCGCAGCGTGCCGTAGCGGTTGCCATGCACCTCCGCCCACTCGGCGAACTCCCCGCGCGCCACGCGCGCATCGAACTCCTCGGTCGAGAGGAAATGGTAGTTCACCCCATCCAACTCACCGGGACGCGGAGCGCGCGTGGTGCACGAGACCGAGTACCCGACGTCATCCCTTCGCTGCAACAACGCCTGCGCGATCGTGGTCTTGCCGCCTCCCGAAGGAGCCGAGAGCACGACCGGGAAGCTCCGCCGTCTCACTCGAGGTTCTCCACCTGCTCGCGGATCCGCTCGAGTTCCTCCTTCACCACCACCACGTCCTGCAGCATCGTCGCGTCGTTCGCCTTGCTTCCCGTGGTGTTCGCCTCGCGAAGCAGCTCCTGCAGCAGGAACCCGAGCCGTTTGCCCACGGGTTCCGCATCGTTCGCCGCCAGCGTTTCACGGAAGGCCGAGATGTGCGACCGGAACCGGTCCAGCTCCTCGCCGACATCCAGCTTGTCCGCGAGGATCGCGATCTCCTGCGCGAGCCGCTGCGGATCGACCGCCACGCCTCCCGCGAGCCGCTCCACGTTCTCCCGGAGACGGAGGCGCTGGGCCTCCATCCGCTCCGGGGCCCGTGCCGCCAACCGCTCCACCGCCCCGTCCACCATCGCGATCCTCTCGGCGATCACCGTCGCCAACCGCGCGCCTTCCGCCTCCCGCATCGCCTGCAATGCGGCGATCGCAGCCTCGACCACCACGACCAGTTCCGCCGCGGTCGCCGTCGCGAGCGCATCCTCGTCCTGCTCCATCCGCAGCACGTCCGGCATCCGGAGCACCGTGGCCACATCGACGTCGCCGCCCAGGCCGTGCGTGTCCCGCAACCGCTTGAGGTCCGCCGCGAAGCGTGCGAACCGCTCCTCGTCCACCGCGATCCCCGCCTCCTCGTTCCGCTCGATCCGCGCCATCGCTGTGACATGGCCGCGGGCGATCCGCTGGCGGAGCGCTTCGCGGACCTCGCCCTCCCACTGCGCGAGCGCGTTCGGGAGCTTGAGGCTCGGATTGAAGAAGCGATGGTTGACGGAACGGAGCTCCACGCTCACGCGCGAACCGCCGACAGGCCCTTCGGCCGCCCCGAACCCAGTCATGCTGCGAATCATTGGAGCCTGATAAGTTACGCAGCCGCTGACACTTGGACAAGGTGCAGAAGTCGCGAGTGGACGGGGGCGGGAGAAGTCGGCCGCCGCCCGAGGAGTCAGTTCCAGAACTGCCAGCGGATGCCGTAGAGCTGCACCAGGCGCGGCATGAGGTAGCCAGGCACGGTCTCGTACACCTTGCCCACCGGATTCCGGTTGTACCAGAAGACATGAGCCGCGCCGATCCGGATGTCGAGCAGCGTCGCGAAGGTGCTCGCCCCCTCGGCCCGCTGGACGCCCCCCGCACCATCCGGGCCCTCGAATGCCCCCCGGTACTCATGCACGGCGGAGGCCTGCAACATGAACTGGTGCCGGGTGAGCCACCGCTCGAAGCCGGTCTGCACGCTGAGCATGGTCCGGCTCTCCACCGTCGGGCGGTACGATCCGTCCGCCGCCCACTTGATGCCGCGCCACTCGAAGCTGAACGGACCGCGGATCCGGCCGGAAAGCCCGCCTTCCACGCCGGTGACCGACGGAACCGCGACGGGCGCGAGACTCGGATCGAACACCGGCACCCCGAGCTCGAGCGCAGCCGATCGCCGCACGACACCGCCGGTGATCCACCGGTCGAACACGCGCACGCCGGCTTCGGCGCGCGACGTCGTCCGCTGGGAGCCTCCGCTGAGCAGGCTGTCCGGTTTGTACACGGAGTGTGCCGCCGAGAGGTGGAGCCACTGGAACGGCGTCAGGAGCACCATCGCGTCCACGCGCCTCGTGGAGTCGGGCCCGCCCAGCTCCGCCACCGCGCCGACGGCCATCCAGCGCCCCTCCCAGCCGCCGCGCACCGTCGGCGCCAGGCGCTGCTCGCCACCGCCCGATCGCAGGCGCGCCGTGGCCGAGAGCGTCGCGCCCCAGCGCCGGATCCCCGCCGTGGCGACGTACTGCGCCTGTGAGACCGCCGTGTCGCCCGGGGCCTGTGTCGAGTCGTTCCGTTCGGCGTGGAGGAGCGTCGCGGCCACCACCTGCGCCCAGAAATGCGCGGTGTCCGTATCCGCCCAGGCGACGCGCACGTAGGCGGCCTGGTCGAGGCCCTTGAATGCGCCGATCGCCGCCGGATCCGGGGATCCGGAGAGCACGTAGCGCTTCGTGGCGGAGCGCGTGCGGCTGAACCGCGTCACCACGCCGTCCACGGTGAGGCGGCCGCGCGCGACGCCGACGCGCGTGAACGCCCCGAGCGCGTCGCCGTCCCCCGCCGTCCGGACGCTTGTCGTGGAGTACTGCTGCGCCGCCAGCTGCAGGACGCCCCCGCTCTGCATCCGTTTGCCGAAGAATCCGCGATAGAGATTCGTGTTCTCCGAGCCGGTGAGGATGTCCGTGCGTGTCTCGGGCGTGGTCAACCGCACGCGCCAGGAGCGGAGGAAGACCCGCAACTCACCGGCCGCGCGCTCCGCCGCGACCTCCTCCAGCGTCCACAACTGGATCACCGCGAGGTCGCGGACCCCGCCCTCGCGTGGATCGAGGCCGTCCATCTCCACGCCGTCGAGGTAGACGCGCACGCGCCCCGGCTCGCCGTACCAGCTCGTCGCCGTGGGGGCGGCGATGAAGCCCGCGAGGTACGTGGTGACCCCGGGCACCTGCGTGAGCAGCTCGGCGAGGGTGAGCGCACCGCTCGCGAAGAGCGCATCGCGGTCCCACACCGTGCGACGGCCGCGGAGCTCCGGCATCGCGGGGCGCGCCGCCACGGCGATCGGCGCCTTCACCGTGTCCACCTTCACGGAGTCTGCGTGCGTGGTGTCGGCGCGCGCCGGCGGCAACGGTACGCGCGGTGGCGCGGTGTCCGTCGGCACCTGGCCCCCCAGCGGCGCCGCGAACAGCAGCGCCACGAGCAGCCCCGCGACGAGCGCGGGCACGATGTGCAGCGGCGGCGCATGGCGCATCACCGCCACCGGGCGACGCCACACGGTCAGTACGCGCGTTCGCGCACGAACTCCACGAAGGTGCGCACCGGCGTACCCGTCGGACCCTTCGGCATCACCACAAGGTCGGTGTCGGAGTACGCCGTGCCAGCGATATCCAGGTGCGCCCACGGCATCCCCTCGGCGAACTCGGCGAGGAAGAGCGCGGCGGTGATCGAGCCCGCCCCGCGACCTCCGATGTTGCGGATGTCCGCCACATCGGACTTGATCAGCTCCTTGTACTCCTCGAACATCGGGAGTTGCCATCCCACCTCGCCGCCGCGACGGCCCGCCGCGAGCACCTCGTTGATCACGTCCTGGTCGTTGCCCATCACGCCGACCGTGGTGTTCCCGAGCGCCGTCACGATCGCACCGGTGAGTGTCGCGGCGTCCACCACGGCCTGCGGCTTGTACCGCTTGGCGTAGGTGAGCACGTCCGCGAGCACCAGGCGCCCTTCGGCGTCAGTGTTCTGGATCTCGATCGACTTGCCATTGCTCGCCCGGACCACGTCGCCCGGCTTCATCGCCTCGCCGCCGAGCATGTTCGTCGTTGAGCCGATCAGTGCGACGACGTTCACGCGCGGCTTGAGCCGCCCGATCGCCTCCATGGCGCCGAGCACGCCGGCCGCGCCCGACATGTCGAACTTCATGAGTTCCATGCTCGCCGCGGGCTTGATCGAGATGCCGCCCGAGTCGAAGCAGAGACCCTTGCCGACGAGCGCGACAGGAGCGGCGCCGCGCCGCCCACCCTTGTATTCGAGCACGATGAGCTTGGGATCCTGCGTCGTCGCCTGCGCAACAGCGAGGAAGGAACCCATCTGGAGCCGCTGCATCTCGCGCCGGCCGAGCACCTTCACGGCCATCTTGTGCCGCTTGCCGATCTCGCGCGCCGTGCGCGCGAGGTACTCCGGCGTGCAGATGTTCCCGGGTAGCATTGCGAGCCGCCGCGCGAGCCGCTGACCCTCGGCCACCGCGGAACCCGCCAGCAGCGCCGGCCGCGCGTCCTTCACGTTCGGCACGTAGAGCGTCGCGGCGGCGAGCGGCTTCTTCCGCAGCTTGGGCGGCTGCGGCGAGTGCAGTTCGCGGAACTCCCAACTCCCGAGGGAAACCCCGACGATCGAGCCCTCCAGCCACTCCTCGGCGAGATCCGCGGCCCAGAACGCCATCCGGCCCACACCGAGCGCCGTCGCCTTCCGGCCCGCCAGCGTCGCGGCGCGCGTCAGGCCCCGCACGTTCCCGGCGGCGCCCGTACCCACGAGGAGGACGCGTTCGGGTCCGGCGCCGGGCGCGAAGAGGAGGAGCGACTCGTCCTTGGCGCCGACGAAATCCCTCCGCTTCACCGCACGCGAGAGGGCGCCTCCGTACCGCTTGTCCAGCGCGGCGAGCGCGCGCGGCCAGGCAGGGTCAGCCGGGAGCGCGACCGCCAGCAGCGGCGTGGCAGCGCGCGACGGGTCGCCGGCGCGCACGTCGAACGCGATCGACATCAGGCCCCCATGCCCTTGATGATGGCGTCGCCGAAGCCGGAGGTGGAGACCTCCGTCGCGCCCTGCATCTGTCGGGCGAGGTCGTAAGTGACCGTCTTCGCCTTGATCGCCTTCTCGATGCCGGCGATGATGAGCGTGCCGACCTCGGTCCATCCCATGTGCTCGAACATCATCACGCCCGAGAGGATGACGCTCCCCGGGTTGATCTTGTCGAGCCCGGCGTACTTGGGTGCGGTGCCGTGCGTGGCCTCGAACACCGCCGCCTCGTCGCCCACGTTGCCGCCGGGCGCGATGCCAAGCCCGCCGACCTCGGCCGCCAACGCGTCGGAGATGTAGTCGCCATTGAGGTTCGGCGTGGCCACCACCGAGTATTCCTCCGGCCGCAGCAGGATCTGCTGGAACATCGAGTCCGCGATGCGGTCCTTGAGGATCACGGCATCGGCGCGCGCCTGTTTCCCGGCGGTGTTGAGATCGGCCTCGGCGACCACCTGTCCGCTGAACTTCTCGCGCGCGAGCTCGTAGCCCCAGTCGCGGAACCCCCCCTCGGTGAACTTCATGATGTTCCCCTTGTGCATCATCGTCACCGAGGGACGGTGGTGCTTCATCGCGTAGCGGATGGCCATCTCGATCAGCCGCTTGGACCCGAACGCCGACATCGGCTTGATGCCGATCGCGGACTGCGGGCGGATCGACTTCTTGAACTCCTTCTCGATGAAGAGCCGGAGCTTCTCCGCCTCCGGTGAG
>JAOUHR010000448.1 GCA_029884515.1 Gemmatimonadota bacterium | reverse complement strand
CACTCCTCGATCGCCTCCCAGCGCGTGTCGAGCGGACTCAGGTTCCAGCGTTCGCAATTTCGGCACACCACCCAGAGCCGCCCCTTGGCCGCGTCGAACGCCAGGCGACGGCCCACGGGAAACGTCTCGATGGACTCGTTCGCGCCGAGCGGCTTGAGGCAGAAGATGCAGGTCTGGAACATCCCGCGGCCGGCTCAGCCTCCGTCGCTCGACTCGGCCTGGATGCGACACCGGAGACTGAGGATGCCGGCCGCTGAGGACGCTACGATCCGCTCCCCAAGTCCGTCGCCGGCCGCGATGGTACCGCGCAGCACCTTCTCGGCACCCTCGTCCGCATCGTCGTCGAACCGGTCGTCGTCGATGTAGAGCCGCTCCCCGAACACAACGCTGTTCTGGAACCGGATCAGGTGGCCCTTGTAGGGCACCTCCCACCGGACGAGCAGGCGTCCGCCCCAGACGAACAGTGCGACCCCAGCCAGCGCCGAGAGCGCCCCGAGGAGTCGGTTCGCCCCGGTCATGATGACGAGGAGCGCGAGCCCCACGGTGAGCAGGGCCCCGCCGAAGAGCGGAGCCAGCTGCTGCAGGATCCGGGCTTTTCGCTCGGTCGCGTCGAGCAGCACCACAGCCTGCGGCGCCATCGGGCCTCCTCGTCGTGGGTCGTTCACTCTCAAGCCCAACGTATACTGCGGGCGAGCGCCGCATCGCGAAAGAGCCCAAGACGCGAGGATCCGACGGGCAGGCGGCGGCCCCATTTCGCCTGCGGTCCCCGACGCCGATCTTTCCCTCGTGCGGTTCCCCGTGTGCGACAGCGCTCAGGCCGCGGTCCGCGTAGTTCAACGTCACCCACCCGAACCCCCCACTGCCGCATGCGCCGCTCGCGCGCGATCTCGTCGTCCCTCTCGCTCCTCTGCCTCTCCCTCAGCGCGGGCACGGTCGTCGCCCAATCCGGCCCTTCGACAGCTGCGACCAGGTCGGCGCCCGTGCGACAGGGGCCGGAGGGTCGCCGGGAGATCCTCGCCCGGCGCGCCAGTGGTCCGATCAAGCTCGACGGCGTGCTCGACGAGGAGGTGTGGACGCGAGCCGGCGCGAGTTCGGGGTTCGTGCAGAGTGAGCCGCGCGAGGGTCAGCCGGCCACCGAACAGACGGAGGTGTACCTCGCCTACGATGCAGAGAACCTCTACATCGCGGCGTTCATGCACGACGGCGCCCCCGACCGGGAGGTCGTGAACGACATCCGCAAGGACTTCCGCGAGGAGGACCAGGACGACTTCGAGGTGATCCTCGACACGTTCCGTGACCGGCGGAACGGCTACATCTTCATCACGAACCCCGCCGGAGGGCGGGTGGACCGCCAGATCGCGAACGAGGGTCGCGAGATCAACTCGAGCTGGGACGCGATCTGGGACGTGCGGACGCAACGGCGCGCGGACGGATGGACGGCCGAGATGCGCATCCCGTTCCGCACGCTCCGCTTCGAGCCCGGCGAGGTGGCGTGGGGGATCAACTTCTCCCGTCGCATCCGGTACAAGAACGAGACGACCTTCTGGGCGCCGGTGCCGCGCGCCTTCAGCCTGATGCGGCTCTCGCTCGCCGGCGACGCCGTGGGCCTCGAGATGCCGTCGGCCGGACGCGACCTCCGCGTGAAGCCGTTCGTGCTCGCCAACACCGTGCGTGACGTGGGGGGCGCCGGCTACGCGGAGAAGCTCGACGCCGGCGTGGACCTGAAGTTCGCCGTGACGCGTGGCCTCACGCTCGACGCCACGGTGCGGCCCGACTTCGCGCAGGTGGAAGCCGACGAACAGCAGGTGAACCTGACCCAGTTCGCGCAGTTCTTCCCGGAGAAGCGGGAGGCCTTCCTCGAGAACTCGGGCATCTTCTACGTGGGCGACGCGGCGCGGAACAACCGCGTGACCGTGCCGGCCACGCCGGACGACGACAACCTCCTCTTCTTCTCGCGACGGATCGGGATCCGCGACGACCGCCGTCCGCTCGTGATCGACGGCGGTGCCCGGCTGACCGGCATGGCCGGCGGGTTCGCCATCGGCGTGGTGGACATGCAGGTGCAGGGCGACGACTCCACCGGCGCGAACAACTACAGCGTGCTCCGCGTGCGGCGAAACGTCGCGCGCGGATCCGACGTGGGGATCCTGCTGATGCAGCGCCAGTCCACGGACAGCAGCGGCGACTACAACCGCGTCGCCGGCGTGGATGCGAATGTCCGGTTCTTCGGGCGCCTCGACTGGAACTCCTATCTCGTCGGCACGCGCTCGCCCGGCCGGTCCGGTGGCCAGTATGCGGCACGCACCTCACTCAACTTCGAGGGCAACTTCTTCCACGGGAAGGGGGGCGTGATGTCGCTCGGGGAGAACTTCGACAACGACCTGGGCTTCTACCGGCGGGTCGGGATCAAGAAGTGGTTCACGGACGTCGGCCTGCGCCCGCGACCGGAGGCGCTGCGCCGCCTGGGCATCCGCGAGCT
>JAOUHR010000066.1 GCA_029884515.1 Gemmatimonadota bacterium | reverse complement strand
GGATCCGCGCTGCGCTTCTGTGTGGGGGAGGCCGTGCGCCGCGTGCCATCGCTCGCGTCCTACCCCTGGGCGACGCTCGCGGTGAACGTCCTCGGCTCCCTCGTCCTCGGCTGGTTCCTGCGCTGGTCGACGGCCGCTGAGACGACGCCGCAGGCCCGTGCGTTCGTCGCCATCGGCCTCTGTGGCGGCTTCACGACCTTCTCGACGTTCGCGACGGAGAACCTCGCCTTCCTCGAGGCCGGCCAGCCGGGCCGAGCCGCAGCGCACGCGCTGGCGAGCGTCGTGCTCTCGGTGGGGGCGGTGTACGTCGGGTACACGATGGCGCGAGGCTAGCCGTCCGAACTCGCGATCGGGCTCAGGCCCCGGTCGTGTCCCAGCTCACGGCCGCACGCCGTGCGCGTGCACCGTGTACCACACCGCGTAGGCGAGCAGTCCGCTCAGGGCCGCGTCCCCGCCGTGCGAGATCGCGCGCCCGTCCTCATCCACGAACTCCGCGGCGAGCCCGTGCCCGAGCGGCGCGCGGCGGAGCCACTCGAGCATCGCACCGCCGTCCGGCCCGAAGAGCCGGGCGATCTGCACCACGAGCCGGTCCGAACTCCCGATCCGCTTCGCCGTGCGTCGGTAGACGGAGTCGGTGCGGTCCACGGCCTCCCAGAGGGGGAGCCAGAGCGCGGAGCCCACCGGGTCGTCGTCGAGCGTGCGTTCACCTCGCAGGTCGGCGGTCGCCGCGAAGGTGGTCTTGCCCTCCCCGCCGGTGGCGAAGTGGCGCCGCAATGCCGCGCGCACCGCGGCCGGGTCCTGCACCTCCTTCGACGCCTCCTCATCGAGCGTCTTGCGCAGCGCGTCGAGGGCGTACGCGACGACGGCGTTCCCGTGCAGGCTGTACGGGAGCGGCACCGGCCGGCGGTCGAGTGTGACCTCGGTGCGGTAGAGCGGATGCTGTTCGTCGCGCCGGGCGGCCAGGTCGTCGTGCGACACGTAGAGCGTGTCGGCGAGCACCATCTCCTCCACGATCTGGTCGTCCCCCGTCTCGCGGATGTAGCGCTCCGTGGCGATCGCGTACGACGCCGCGCCCTCGAGCGTGAAGCCCGGCTCGAAGAGCGTGCCGTCGAGGTAGTGCACGCCGCGACCGGGCGCGTACCCGTGCACCTCGCAGGCGCGGAGGATCAGCTCGCGGGCGAGCGGCGGGTCAGCGAGCTGCACCGCGGGGACGGTCCAGGCGAGCGCCTCCCAGTCGCGCACGGTGACGCCCCAGGCACACCAGGGCGCGCGGCTCCGCACGAGGTAGAAGTGGGCGTCGTCGAGCGCGCGGCCCACGCCGTAGAAATAGGCGAAGAGGAGGTTGCGGTTGATCAGCGCATCGAGGGACTCGAGCCCGGTGCCCTGCTCCAGCGCGCGCAGCGCATCGCGCGTGGCCGTGAGCAAGGCGCGCCACCCGCGACGGCGCATCACGCCGGCGGTGGCCTCCGCGCCGTCGCGTTCCGGGCCGGCTGCGATGTAGAACGCCGTCTCGATCCGCTCGCCGGGCCCGAGCGTGAAAGCGCGGCGCAGCGTGTACGCGGGCGCGAGACCGTCGGTGATCGTCACCGCGGCATCCCCGTCTGCCGCCACCGCGAGCGCGCAGAGTCCCGGCGCCGCCGCTCCATCGAGCAGCACGACCCCGTCGGCCGACTGCGTGACCTGGTGCGAATCCTCGGCGGGCCGCGGCGTACGCACCCGCAGCTGCCGGTGCCCGAGCACTCCCTCCAGGCCGACGATGACCTCGCGCGAGTTCGTGCCCCGGTTCTCGAACGCCATCGCGTACACGGCGCCCGCGATGTCGGCATCGCGCCCGAACGGTGCGAACACCGTCCCGCGGATCACGAGATCGGAGGTCTGGCTGGTGAAGGTCGGCAGCCATTGGAGCGCGCGCTCCCACGCCACGCCGCCCGTCGCCAACGCGAAGGGTTGCCCGTCGATCGCGACGGTCGGCCGGGCGAGCGGCGCGCCCTTCCCCTCGAGGAATCCGGCGTCACCGGCGAACTCCACGGCCGCGCGCGCGCCGCGATGCAACAGGCTGATCGCATGGATCGCCCCGTCGGCCGGATGGATGCAGGGGAGTGCGAGCCAGTGGTTCCCGGTGATCTGCCACGGGACCGCGGGGAGGGGCGCCTGCTCTGCGGCGCCCGGGGGAGCGAAGTGCGTCACGTTACCTTGTCCGGGGTACGACGCTAAACTAGCCGGGCGTGCCGGCCCTCGCGCCCCCAACCCCACCGCATCGCCCCCTGTGATCGATCGTCTCCACACCTCCCGGCGGATCCTGCGTGCGTGCTGGCTGCCGGTGGTGGCGGGGCTCGCGCTCGGGGTGCCGCTCGGGGCGCCGCTCGAGGCACAACGCATCATCGGGCCCGGCGCCGACGCGGTGACCATCCCGCGCGGCGTCTTCCGCTTCGGACTCGCCGCCGAGCACACCGTGCAGCGGGACCGGTGGGCCGACGGCGCGCTGGAGGGACTCGGGAGCGCGTTCTCGGGTGCTGCGCTCGGCCCGGAGAAGTTGAGCCTGCTCGGCCCGCTCCAGCAGTTGGTGCGCGACCTGGGCGCCCCGAACTTCGCGGCGTCTCTCGGCGCGCCGCGGCTGGAACTGCGGCAGCGCGTCTTCGTGACTCCGCTCTCGGTGGAGTACGGCGTGACCGACTGGTTCACGCTCGGCGTCAGCGCACCGCTGGTGCGCGCCAAGTCCGAGGGGATGTTCCGCGTGAACGGTGACAGCGGGCGGGCGACCCTTGGACTCAACCCGCTCTACGCCGGCAGCGCGGTGCCTGGGGACAACCGGGCGACGATCGATCGCTTCTCGGCCGCGTCCACGAGCCTCGCGCAACGCCGCGCCGCCTGCCAGTCGAATCCGGCGTCCTATCCCGAGTGCCCGACCATCCTCGCGGAGCTCGCGACCGTCGACGCGCTGATCACGGGGACCACGCAGTTCGCCGGCGGGCTCGCGACCGTCTACGGCGGCTCCGGACTCACCGGGGGCCGGCCGTACGTCCCGATGGCCGGTTCCGCCACGGAACTCCAGCTCCTCGCGCGAGTGGATTCGCTTCGCACCGCCTTCACCCGCTACGGTGTGGGCGACATCACGCCGACCACCGGACTCCCGCTCGGTGCACAGGCCCCGCTCGGCACCGCGGACGTGGCCGCGCTCATCGCCGACTCGACCAACGGGTTCGGGGCGCGCCCGCTGACCGGCAGCGCGATCACCGGGTTCGGCGACCTGCACGTCACCGCGAAGCTCAAGCTCTTCGACTCGTTCGGCACGGCGAGCGACTCGCGGTTCGGCGCCGCACGTTTCGGCGTGCGCGAGGCGCTCGGCGTGGACGCGCGACTGGGCACCGGCATCCGCCCCGCCCCGGGCGACCTGCTCGACCAGGGCACCGGCACCGGCAGGTCCGCGCTCACACTGCGCTCCACCACCGACCTGATCCTCGGCGCGCGTCTCTGGGCGAGCGTGAGCATCGCCATGACCCAGGGCACGGAGAGCACGGAACGGCTCCGCGTGCCGAGCGCCCCCGGGGACGCGCTGCTCGAGTCGTGGCGTGAGGCCGACGTCGCGGTGACGCCGGGGCGGTTGCTCGATGCCTCGCTCGCGCCGCGCTGGCAGGTGAACGACTACATCGCGCTGGGCGCATCGTGGCGGTGGCGGAAGAAGTCCGCCGACGCGTTCGAGGTCGACACCACGGTCGCGGACCCGTTCGGTGCGCCGGTCACCCTCTCCGGCAGCGCGCTCGCTGCGACGAGCGGGTTCGACGTGCAACAGGTGGGGTGGTACGCGACCTTCTCGACGCTCTCGGCCCGGTCGAGCGGACTCCGCGGCCTCGCCTTCGAGGTGAACTACAGCCACGAGCAGGCGATCTCGAGCGGAGCGGGCATCGTGCCCAAGACCTGGCTCGACCGGCTCGAGATCCGCTACTACACCCGCCTCTTCGGCCGCTGACCGCGCGCCGCGCGCGGAGCGCGCGCGGCTTCGGCTGGGACGGGCACGGCAGCCATCGCGAGCAACTCGCGCGCATGGTCCTGGCTGGTCAAGCTCTCGGGGTCGCCGCCGAGCATCCTCGCGAGCTCGTCCACCCGCTCCTCCTCGCGCACGAGCGTCACGTCGGAGGTGGTGACCCCGCCCTTCGCCGCCTTGCGGACGACGATGTGCTGGTGCGCCCGGGCGGCGATCTGCGGCAGGTGCGTGATCGCGAACACCTGGTGATGCTCCGCCACGTCGCGCATCGCGTCGCCGACCATCAGGCCGGTGCGCCCGCCGATGCCGGCGTCCACCTCGTCGAAGATCAGCGTGGGGATGCCGTCGAGGCGGGCGAGGATGGTCTTGAGCGCGAGCATCACGCGCGCGAGCTCGCCACCCGAGGCGACCCGCGCGAGTGGGCGGGCATCGTGCCCGAGGTTGAGCGCGACGCGGAACTCCACCTCCTCGGCGCCGTTGGCCGAGGGTTCCGCGCGCGGTGTGAGCGCCACCTGGAACCGCCCGTCGGGCATGCCGAGGTCGGGGAGCCGTTCCTCGACCGCCTTGGCGAGGGTCTTCGCGGCCTTCGCCCGCTTGGCGGAGAGTCGCTCCGCCGCCGCACGCAGCTCGTCCTCCGCCTCGCGCACGCGGGACTCGAGTCCGCGCAGGTCGAGCCCCGCGGTGTCGAGCAGGTCGAGCTCCGCGCGCGCCTCGCGCCCCGTCTCGAGCACCGCGGCGATCGACCCGCCGTACTTCTTGGTGAGCCGGAAGATCAGGTCGCGCCGGCGGCCGACCTCGTCGAGGCGTTCGGGATCGTGCTCGATGCCCTCCGCGTACGCCTGCGCCTCGCGCGCGAGTTCCTCGAGCGCGTACCACGCCGCGTCGTAGAGCTCCTGCAGCTTGCTGGTGGAGGGGTCGATCTGTTGGAGCGACGCGAGCGGCTTCTGGAGGTGCCCGATGCGGCCGAGCGCGGCCTCGTCACCGCCGTCGAGCGTGGCGGCCACGTCGGCGAGCAGGGCCTGCAGCTCCTCGGCGTGCGTGAGGCGGCGCGCCTCCTCGTCGAGCCGCTCCTCCTCCCCCGGGCGCAGCGCGGCATCACCGATCTCCTTCGCGACATGGGCGAGCCAGTCGGCCCGCTTGGCCGCCTCGTCGCGCCGGGTGGCGAGCGCGGCGATCGACGCTCGCGCCTCGGCGAGCCGTGCGTACGCCTGGCCGACGGCCACCCGGTCCGTCTCGGCGTCGCCGAAGAGGTCGAGGATGCGCTGCTGTGCGTCGGCCTCGAGCAACGCCTGGGCCTCATGCTGCCCATGCACGTTCACCAGCGTGCGTCCGATCTCGGCGAGCACGCCCGCCGTCACGGGCGAGCCATTCACCCACGCACGGGCCCGGCCACCCGAGGCCGATGGCACCTCGCGCTTGAGGATGAGGGTGCCGTCGCAGTCGATCCCGCGCGCGTCGAGTGCGTCGAGCAGGTCGCGGCGCGCCGCGACGTCAAAGACCCCCTCGACGGTCGCCTTGTCCGCCCCGCTCCGCACGAGGTCGCTCGTCGCGCGCTCGCCGATGAGGAGCCCGAGGGCGCCCACGATGATGGACTTGCCGGCGCCGGTCTCCCCCGTGAGCACGTTCAGGCCCGGCGCGAGCGGAAGCACGATCGCGTCGATGATCGCGAGGTTCCGGATGCGCAGCTCGGTCAGCATCCGCTCAGCGGTCGCGTTCCGCCAGCCCGCCCCAACCGAGCTTCCGGCGCAGGCGCGAGAAGAACGAGTTCCCGGCGAATCGCACCAGCCGCACCGGGAACTCGCTCCGGCGCACCGTGAGGCTCTGCCCGGCGCCGAGCGAGGTCCCGATCTGGCCGTCGGCGGTCACCAGCACCTCGTCCGGGGCGTCGTCCACCTCGATCCGCACCACGCGATCCGGCGGGAGGATCGTGGGCCGGAGCGCGAGCGTGTGCGGCGCCACCGGCGTGATGATGAGCGAGTCGAAGGTGGGGGCGACGATCGGTCCGCCGGCGGAGAGCGAGTACGCCGTCGAGCCGGTGGGCGTGGCGATCACCACGCCGTCCGCCGCGAACGCGCCGACGAGTTCCTCGTCGGCGAAGATCCGCATGCGCAACACCCGCGCGAAGCCGCCCTTGTGCACCACCACGTCGTTCATCGCGCGGAGCCGCACGCCCACGGTGCCGGCCGCCGAGACCGACTCCGCCTCGAGCACCATCCGCGACTGCACCTGGAACTCACCCCGGGCGAACGCCGCGAAGGCGATCGCGAACTCCTCGTGCCCGCACGACGTGAGGAAGCCGAGCTTGCCGAGGTTCACGCCGACCACCGGCACGTCGGCGCCGGCGAGGAACCGCGCCCCGCGCAGCAGGGTGCCGTCGCCGCCGAGCGTGATGAGCGCGTCCACCTGGTCCGGTCGCGAGAGCCGCACGGAGCGCGCGGGATCGTCGAGCAGCGCCGCCTCGTACGCCAACGAGTAGCCGTGGGCCGGCGCCTCGCGGGCGAGGAAGGCGAGGATGTCGGAGAGTCCGTCGTAGCCCTCGTGCCCGATGACACCGAGGCGCGTGGTCACCCGGCGAGCGCCTCGCTCTCGTGCAGCGCGCGCACCTTGTCGGCGATGCCCGCCGCGTCGAGCGCGCACTGCCGCAGCTGCCGCGCGCGCGAGGCCGCGTACACGATGCGGTCGGGCACGCCGTGGGCATGCACCCGGACGCCGGCATCCATCTCGCCGACCACCGCCGCCATGTAGGCGCCGAACCCGTTGATCACCGTGCCCTCCTCGACCACGAGCAGCTGCTTGTGCGACGCGAGCAACGCCGTGAGCGTGGCCTCGTCGTACGGCTTGAGGAAGCGGCAGTTCACGACGGTCACCGGCAGCCCCTCCGCGGCGAGCACCTCCGCCGCCTTGAGGGACTCGCCCACCATCGTTCCGACCGCGAGGATCGCGACCTCCTCGCCCCTGCGCAGCACCTCCCACGACGCGTACGGAAGGGCCGCGATCTCCCGCGCGGCCGGCACGAGGTCCGGTGCGACATCGCGCGGATACCGCATGGTGAAGGGGCCGTCGGGGTGCTCGATCGCCGTGCGCAGCAGCGCCACGAGTTCGGAGCCGTCCTTCGGCGCCGTGACGGTCATGTTCGGCACTGCCAGCATGTAGGCGATGTCGTAGAGGCCCCCGTGCGTCTCGCCGTCCTCGCCCACCAGGCCCGCGCGGTCCATGCAGAAGATCACGGGCAGGTCCTGGATCGCGACATCGTGCACGATGCTGTCGAAGGCCCGCTGGAGGAAGGTCGAGTAGATCGCCACCACGGGCCGAGCGCCCTGGGTCGCCATCCCGGCGGCGAAGGTCACCCCGTGCGCCTCCGCGATACCGACGTCGAAGAAACGCTCGGGATGGGCCTTGGCCGCCGCCCCCGTGCCCGTACCCCCCGGCATCGCCGCGGTGATCGTGATGACCTTCGGGTACTCGTCCATCAGTTCGTGGAGCGCCTTGCCGAACACCGACGTGTAGTTCGGGTTCGCCGTGGACGCCTTGAGCTGCTTCCCGGTCGCCGGATCATGGCCGGGCGGCAAGGCGTGCCACTTCTCGCCGTGGTCGCCCGCCGGGAATCCCTTCCCCTTCGTGGTGATCACGTGCACCAGGCGCGGCCCCTTGAAGCCGCGCACCGCCTTGAACGTCTCCAGCATCTGCGGGATGTCATGCCCGTCGATGGGCCCGATGTACCGGAACCCGAGCTCCTCGAACAGCACGCCGGGCGTGAGGAACGCCTTCACCGATTCCTCCCACCGCCGCACGAGTGCACCCGCGTCCTTGAACACACCGGTGGCGTGGTCCATCCACTCGCCGAGCGCGCTGCGCAGCCGGTTGTAGATCGGGTTCCGCTGCACCGACGTGAGATACTTGTGCATCGCGCCGACGTTGGGCGCGATGCTCATCTCGTTGTCGTTCAGGATGACGATGAAGTCCCGCTCGGTCGCCCCGGCGTTGTTGAGCGCCTCGTACGCGAGCCCGGAGCCGAGCGACCCGTCGCCGATGATCGCCGCGACCTTGTAGTCGTCCCCGCTGAGGTCGCGCGCGGCCGCCATGCCGAGCGCCGCGGAGATCGAGGTCGCGGCGTGGCCGGCACCGAACGTGTCGTACGGGCTCTCGGTGCGCTTGAGGAAGCCCGAGATGCCGTCCTCCTGCCGCAGCGTGTGCATCCGGTCCTTCCGGCCGGTGAGCACCTTGTGCGGGTACCCCTGG
>JAOUHR010000447.1 GCA_029884515.1 Gemmatimonadota bacterium | reverse complement strand
ACCCCGACTGGCTCCCGCTCATGCGTCGCGCTGCCGCGATCGTGACCGACCATGGCGGGCGCACCTGCCACGCGGCGATCCTGAGTCGCGAGCTCGGCATCCCCGCCATCGTCGGCACGGGTGACGGCACCACCAGGCTGGCGGGCGTGGGGGACGTGACGGTGAGCTGCGCGACCGGCGAGGAGGGACAGGTCTACGCCGGACGCCTCGAGTTCGACGCCGTGCGCGCGGCCGACACGCTACCCCCGCGCACGCGCACGGAAGTCATGCTGAACCTCGCCGACCCGGCCGGCGCGTTCCGCAAGTGGCGACTTCCCGCGGACGGCATCGGGCTCGCGCGCATGGAGTTCATCATCGCCAACGAGGTGCGCGTGCACCCCATGGCGCTGCTGCACCCGGAGCGCATCACGGATCCCTCGGTGCGCGCGCAGGTCGAGGCGCTCCGCGTGGGGGAGTCGCGGCCTGGCGGGCACTTCATCGAGACGCTGGCGCGGGGCGTCGCGATGCTCGCCGCCTCGCAGTACCCGAGACCGGTGATCGTCCGGCTGAGCGACTTCAAGACGAACGAGTACGCGGGGCTCCTCGGCGGCGCCGACTTCGAGCCCCACGAGGAGAACCCGATGCTCGGGTTCCGTGGGGCCGCACGCTACACGCACGAGCGGTATCGGGAGGGATTCCTGCTCGAGTGCGCTGCCATGCGCATGGCACGCGAGGAACTCGGGCTGGACAACATCATCCTGATGGTGCCGTTCTGCCGGTCCACCGCCGAGGCCGACCGCGTGCTGGCGACGATGGCCGAGGCAGGGCTCGTCCGCGGCCAGGACGGCCTGCGGGTGTATGTGATGTGCGAGATCCCGGCGAACGTGATCCTCACGGAGGAGTTCGCGGCACGGTTCGACGGATTCTCCATCGGCAGCAACGACCTGACGCAACTCACACTCGGCGTGGATCGGGACTCCGCGCTCCTCGCGGACGCGTTCGACGAGCGGAACCCGGCGGTAGTGCGGCTCATCCGTGACGTGATCGCGCGCGCGCACGCGGTGGGCACGCCGGTGGGGCTCTGCGGCCAGGCGCCGAGCGACGACCCCACCTTCGCCGACCTGCTGGTGGAGGCGCGGATCGACTCCATCTCGGTGAACCCGGACAGCGTCGTCCGTGTGCGGAGGCGCGTCGCCGACGCGGAGGCGGCGGCGCGAGCCGCCTTCCGCTACATGCCGCGCACCGCGTCGCCGCCCAACCGCGTGACCTCCGAGACCAGCGCGTCGAAGTCCTGATCCGTGGAGCGGTGGTTCGTGATGGCCACCCGGATCGCGAACCGCTCCTGCACCACCGTCCCACTGGGCACGGCGATCCCCTGCTCCTGCAGTTCGGCCAGGATCTCGCGGTTGAGGGCGTCGAGCCGCTCCGCGGCGCCCGAGGCGTCGCGCAGCGCGGCTGGCGCGTAGCGGAAGTTCACGATGTTGAGCGGGGCCGGCGCGAGGAGCTCGAGGTCGGGATGCGCCTCCACGAGCGCGGCGAGCCGCTGTGCCTGCCGGACGTTGCGCGCGATGTGCGCGCCGAGCGTGTCGGTGCCCGCCGCCCGGAACATCATCCAGACCTTGAGCGCCTTGAAGCTCCGCGTGAGCTCGATCCCGCGGTCGAAGAAGTTGAAGCCCTCGCTGGAGAGGATCCCGCGCGCCTCGCTCGCGAGGTAGGCGGCCTGCATCGAGAAGGTCTCCACGAGCGCGGCGTCGTCGCGCACGAGCACGCAGGCCACGTCGAACGGCAGGTAGCCCCACTTGTGCAGGTCGAAGGCGAGCGAGTCCGCGCGCTCCATGCCGCGCACCTGGCCGGCGGTCTCGGGGGAGAGGCGCGCCATCGCGCCGAAGGCGCCGTCCACGTGGAACCAGAGCCCCTCCTTGGCCGCGAGGTCGGCGAGCGCGACCAGGTCGTCGGTCGCGCCGGTCTGCACGGTGCCTGCGGTGCCCATCACGCAGATGGGGCGGTGCCCGGCCTCACGGTCGGCGCGGATCATCGCCGCCATCGCGTGCACGTCCGCGGTGAAGTCGTCGCGCACCGGCACGCGGCGGAACGCGGCGTTGCCGAAGCCGAGGAGCTCGCACGCCTTCTTGAGCCAGCCGTGCATCTCGGTGGACGCATACACGAGCAGCATCGGGCCGCCCTGCAGCCCATCGGCGCGCACGTCGAAGCCGGCCCGCTGCTGCCGCGCGACGGCGAGGCACAGGACGTTGGCCATGGTGCCGCCGCTCACGAGGATCCCGCCGGCGTCCGCAGGGAAGCCCATGAGCTCGGCGCACCACCTGATCACCTGCCGCTCCACGAGCACCGGTGCCTGTTCGAGGCCGCCGACGTTCGGATTCACCACTGACGAGAGGAAGTCGGCCATCGCGGCCTGTGGAGTGCCGGTGCCCATCACCCAGCCCCAGAAGCGGGGATGGATGTTCCCGTTCGGATACGGGCGCACCAGCTCGAGGAAGTCGCCATA
>JAOUHR010000065.1 GCA_029884515.1 Gemmatimonadota bacterium | reverse complement strand
GTCGCGGGAGCCGCCGGGGTCGCCGGAGTCCACGCGGGCGCAGCGGTCGCCGGAGGTGCCCCAGTCGCCGCAGGCGCAGCGGTCGCACCGCCCGTCGCGGTCTCGTCGATCTCGGCCAGCAACTCGGCGAGCTGCACCACGTCGCCCTCGTTCTTCACGCGGCGTGCGAGCACGCCGGCATTGAGTGCGGGGACCTCCACGGTGATCTTATCGGTCTCGAGCTCGACGAGCGTGTCGCCGATCGCGACGGCATCCCCTTCCTTCTTGAGCCAGCGGGAGACGGTCGCTTCGGTGATGGACTCGCCGAGCGGCGGAACCTTGATGGGGATCATCGCGGCGGTGGCGTCAGGGGGGTGGCAGTGTGCGGCCGCACGCTGCAGGCTGCACGAATATAACGGCGGGGGACGCGGGTGCGAGCACTGACGATCGACGCGCATGGCGGATTGGAGCAACTGCGATACCGCGACGACCTCGCGGTGCCGCCGCTCGACGCGCCGGGGCAGGTGCGCGTGCGCGTCCGCGCCGCCGCGCTCAACCATCTCGACCTCTTCACCGTCGCCGGACTCCCCGGCGTGTCGATCACGCCGCCCTGGGTGCTCGGCGCCGACGGCACCGGCGTGATCGACGCGGTGAGCGACGACGTGCGGACGGTCAAGCCGGGCGACCGCGTGGTGATCAACGCGGGCATCTCGTGCCGCACGTGCGAGTTCTGCCTGCGCGGCGAGCACTCGCTCTGCACGCGCTTCCGCCTGCTCGGCGAGCACCTGCGGGGGACCTTCGCGGAGTTCGTGGTGGTGCCCGCGACGAACGTGGCGCGCATCCCGGCCGGCGCGAGCGACGAGGTGGCGGCCGCCTTCACGCTTGCGACGCTCACGGCGTGGCGGATGTGCGTGACCCGCGCGCAGGTGAAGGCCGGCGACGACGTGCTCATCTGGGGGATCGGCGGCGGCGTGGCGCTCGCCGCGCTCCAGATCTGCGTGGCGCGCGGCGCGCGCGTCTGGGTCACATCGTCGCGCGAGGAGAAGCGCACGCGCGCGCTCGCGCTCGGCGCGCACGAGGCGCTCGACCACTCGGCCGGCGACGTGGACCGCGAGATCCGGCGCCGCACGGGCCGGCGCGGCGTGGACGTGGTGGTGGACTCGGTGGGGGAGAGGACCTGGGCGCAGTCGCTCGGCTCGCTCGCCCGCGGCGGACGGCTCGTGACGTGCGGCGGCACGTCGGGCCCCAACCTCGCGATGGACGTGCGACGGCTCTTCTGGCACCAGTGGTCGATCCTCGGCTCCACGATGGGGAACGATGCGGAGTTCGCGGCCGTGGTGGCGGAGCTGGCGGCCGGGCGCCTCACGCCGCCCGTGGACTCGGTGCACGCGCTCGCCGATGGCCGCGCGGCGTTCGAGCGGCTCGCGACGGGGCAGCAGTTCGGGAAGGTGGTGCTCCGGATCAGCGATGGATGAGCGCGCGCAGTTCGACCAGGCGGAGGAGCAGGCCGTGCGCGACGCGTACGCGGCCGACGGCCACGCCGACTGCCCGCGCTGTGCGGTGCGGATGCGCGAGCGTTCGATCGGAGGCGGGAGCTTCGGCCTGGGGTATGCGCGGCAGCGCGAGTGGCTGCTCTGCCCGCAGTGCAAGCGGAGCGTGCTGTTCGACGTGAAGCGCGGGACGCGGAACTAGCGGCGCGGGCCCGGGCCACGCGCCGCGCCACTGGCGGCCCGGCGGCGTGCGGGCGAATCTCCGGCATGCGCACACCTCACCTGATCCGCCCGTTCCTCCTCGCGGTCGCCGCCTGTGCGATCAACGGGCCCGCGCTCCGCGCGCAGGGCCCCGACGCCCTCACCCGCGAAGTGCGCAGCTGGGAGCGCGCCCACGCGCTCGGCATCCTCTCCGAGTTCCGCGACTTCCTCTCGCTGCCGAACGTCGCGTCCGACTCGGTCGGCATCCGGCGGGTGGCGGACACGCTCGTCGCGATGCTCACGCGCCGCGGCGTGCAGGCACGGCGGCTCGAGTCGCCGGGAAGTCCGCCGGCCGTGTTCGGGGAGCTGCGCACGCCGGGCGCGTCGCGCACGGTGATGCTCTACGCGCACTACGACGGCCAGCCCGTGGTCACGAAGGACTGGGTCACCGCAGGCCCCTTCTCGCCTGAACTGCGCGACGGGCATGTGGAGCGCGGCGGTCGCATGCGCACGCTGGAGGAGGCGGCGGCCGCCGGCGCCGCCGCGGATGACTGGCGGCTCTACGCACGCAGCGCGAGCGACGACAAGGGCGCGATCATCTCGATGCTCAGCGCGCTCGATGCGCTCCGCGCCGCGGGGCGAGCGCCGGCGGTGAATCTCAAGTTCTTCTTCGAGGGCGAGGAGGAGGCGGGGTCGAGCCACATCAAGGCGATGCTCACCGCGCACAGGGAACTGCTCTCGGCCGACCTCTGGCTCTTCGCAGACGGGCCGCGCCACCAGACGGGGATGCTGCAGCTCGTGCACGGTGCGCGCGGCGTGATGGGGCTCGGGCTCACGCTCTACGGGCCGTCACGGCCGCTGCACAGCGGGCACTACGGCAACTGGGCGCCCAACCCGGCGGCTGAACTGACGCGGCTGCTCGCCTCGATGCGCGCGGACGACGGCACGATCACCATCGCCGGCTTCGACCAGCCGGTGCGGCCGATCACCGCCGAGGACCGGGCGGCGGTCCTGGCGATGCCGGCGCCGGATGCGGGGCTGCGCGCGGAGCTCAAGATGGGCCGCACCGAGAGCGACCTGCCGCTCGGGCTCGCGATCCTGCGCCCGGCGCTCAACATCACGAGCCTCTCCGGCGGCACGGGCACCAACAGCATCATGGCGACGGCCTCGGCGACACTCGACTTCCGCATGGTGCCCGACCAGACGCCGGCGGGCGTGCGCGCGCTCGTCGAGAAGCACGTGGAGTCGCAAGGCTACTTCGTGGTGCACACGCCGCCCGACAGCGCGACGCTCGTGACCCATCCGCGCGTGGCGCTGCTCGCGTGGGGCGGCGGCTACGCGGGCCAGCGCACGCCGCTCTCGCTGCCGATCGCGCGCGAGCTCCACGCGCTGCTCGAGCAGGCGATCGGGGCGAAGGTGGGTCGCGTGCCCACGCTCGGCGGGAGCCTCCCGCTGAGCGAGTTCGAGGAGGTGCTGCACCTGCCGATCCTCACCCTCCCCATCGCGAACTACGACAACAACCAGCACGCGGCGAACGAGCACCTGCGGCTCGGCAACCTCTGGGACGGGATCGCGGTGTTCGCCGCGGTGATGGCGGGGCTCGGCGGGGCGCGCTAAGGCCGCGGCGGAATCGGCAGTCGCCGGATCTCGGGCCGCCGGCGCGGCACATCCGGCTTGCGCGAGCCGGCCACCGCCGATGCCTGGAGCGGCCGACCCGGCGATGACGATCGCGACTGCGAGCCTCGCGGCGGCGCGTGGAGCCCGGCGAGGGGTGCGGGGTCTCAACCGGGATGGATGCACATCGAGAGCTGCCCCCGTGGCGTGTCGAGTGTCACTTCCACGAGGTCGCTACATTCCTGCGCATGCGATCCCGCGTGCGGCCGGCAGTGCCGAAGATCCCGAGAACCCTGGTGTTCGCGGTGGCACTGGCCGTCGCCTCCGGCGCGTCGCTCGCGACACCCCTCGCCGCGCAGCAGGAGGTGCCCCGCCGCCTCGACTTCTCCACCGACACCGCGCTCCCGCCGCAACAGCCGGAGTCCACCCGTGGACTCCGCAATGCCTTCGTGCGCGACCAGACGGTGCTGGGCCTCGTGGTCTACGGTCCCGCGTTCGCGGTGATGGTGGGCGGCGACGGCGTCACCGGCACGGCCGGCTACCTCGTGATGGCCGGCGGCTCGTTCTTCGCCTCGGCCGAGCTCGCGCGGCACGTGCGGATCACCGAAGGCCGGCTGATCCTCTCGACGGCGATGGCGTGGCGCACCGCGGGCTCGGCGCTGCTGATCGCGAGCGAGGCGGGCGGTGAGCGCAGGCCCAGCGCGGCCGCGACGCTCCTCGGAGGCTTCGGCGGCACGGCTGCGGGCCTCTACCTCGCCCGGAACCTCGGAGCGGGGGAGGCGGCCGCGACGGTCTTCGGCCACGACCTCGCGTACGTCTCCGCGATCGCGCTCTCGTTCGTGGCGGAGCCCGACCTCACCGACACCGGCGTGATGGACGAGCGGTTCGCCGCGGCGTGGACGGCGTCAGGCCTGCTCGGCTACGCGGCGGGCCTCAGCTACGCGCGGCGCGTGCCGTACAACCTCACCGTCGGCGACGTGCAGACGATGTGGCTTGGCGCGGGCATCGGCGCGCTCGGTGCCGCCACCTTCATCGCGAACTCCGATCCCTCGAACCAGGCGACCGCGCTCACGCTCCTCGGCGGCGCGCTCGCGGGTACCGTCGCGGCCGACCGGTTCCTCGTGCGCCGGTTCGACCACACGCGCGGCGAGGCCGCCTTCACCGCGCTCGGCGCGCTCGCCGGGAGCGTGATGGGGGTCGGCGTCGGCGTGCTCGTGGCGGGCGAAGCGAGGCGCGACGGCTCGCTCACCGTGGGGATGGCGACCTTGGGTGCGGTGGGCGGCGTGGTGATGGCCGAGCGGTATCTCGGCACCGCGCGCGACGCGGGGCGAGCGGCTCGGCTCGGCCGGCTCTCGTTCGACCCGATGGGCGCGGTGGCCGCGGCGACGCGCATGCCGGGCCGTCATTCGCTGCTGCGCTACACCTTCTGAGCACGCTCCCACTCCTCTTTCCGCGAACCCACCAGTGACCTTCTTCGACCGACTCACCGAGAGCCTGCAGCGCCTGTGGGAGTACGTGCCCTCGCTCTTCGGCGCGGCGGTGGTGCTCACCGTCGGCTTCTTCATCGCGCGGCTCGCCCAGCGCGGCGTGACGCGGGTGCTCCGGCGCGTGCACCTGAACGACGTGCTCGAGAAGGGGGGGATCCCGACGCGCGACCCGCTGGGCGAGAAGGTGAATCCCACGCGGGTGGTCGGGACCCTGGTGTTCTGGTTCCTGCTCTTCGTCGCGATGCTGGTGGCCGCCGAGACGATCGGGATCGACTACCTCGGGCAGACCTTCTCGGAGCTGGTGAGCTACGTGCCGAGCGTGATCGCGGCGGTGGTGATCGTGATCCTCGGCATCGTGCTGGGCGACCTGGTGGCGGCGCTGATCGGCGCGTCCACCGGGGCGTTGCATGGCGGACCGACGCTCGCGCGGGTGGGGAAGGGGGGCGTGGTGGTGCTCGCGGTGTTCATGGCGCTGCAGGAGCTCGGCGTGGCGACCGAGATCGTGACGACCGCCTTCGCGATCGTGTTCGGCGCGCTGGCGCTGGCGCTCGCGCTCTCGTTCGGGCTGGGCAATCGCGACCTCGCGGGCGAGGTGACGCGCGGCTGGTATGAGCGGTGGAAGGCGGAGCGGGACGCGATCACGCGTGAGCGGGCGAAGGAAGAAGGGGACGACGCGCGGCAGGGATGAGGCGCCGACGGGGCCGGGGAGGCGCCTCGCCGCGTGGCCACGCACCGTCCGAGATCGCGGCCCCCGCTCGATTGAAATGAGGGCTGCGCGGGGCTAAATTCCGGGGTCGTGCCGGGACCCCCCGGCGCCCTCCTTCTCCCTCTGAAAATGACCGCACCGAACAACCGCGAGCGGATCCTCCCGCGCCTCATCCAGGACGAGGTGCGGGAGTCGTTCATCAACTACTCGATGAGCGTCATCGTGTCGCGCGCGCTGCCCGATGTGCGCGATGGCCTCAAGCCGGTGCACCGGCGCGTGCTGTACGCGATGAACGAGCTCGGGCTGGTGCCGGGGCGCCCGTACAAGAAGTCCGCGACGGTGGTCGGCGACGTGCTGGGCAAGTACCACCCGCACGGCGACCAGTCGGTGTACGATGCGCTGGTGCGCATGGTGCAGGACTTCTCGCTGCGCTATCCGCTGGTGGACGGCCAGGGGAACTTCGGCTCGGTGGACGGCGACCCCGCGGCGGCGTACCGCTACACGGAGTCGCGGCTCACGCGGCTGTCGGTGGAGATGCTCAGCGACATCGACAAGGGCACCGTCGACTTCGCGCCCAACTTCGACGACCGGCTCGAGGAACCCACGGTGCTCCCGTCGGCGTTCCCGAACCTGCTGGTGAACGGGTCGACGGGCATCGCGGTGGGCATGGCGACGAACATCCCGCCGCACAACTTCCGCGAGGTGGCCGCCGCGGTGATGGCGATGATCGACGACCCCGACCTCCCGGTGGAGGAGATCCGGAAGCTCATCAAGGGTCCCGACTTCCCGACGGGAGGCTTCATCTACGGCCGCGCCGGGGTCAAGGACTACATCGAGACGGGACGCGGCAAGATCGTCATGCGCGCCCGCGCGGTGGTGGAGGAGAAGGAGTCGGCCAACAAGTCGCAGATCGTGGTCACCGAGCTGCCGTACCAGGTGAACCGCGCGAACCTCGTGTTGGCGATCGCGCAGCTGGTGCGCGACAAGAAGGTCGAGGGCGTGAGCGACCTGCGCGACGAGTCGGACGCGCAGACGCGGATCGTGATCGAGCTCAAGCGGGACGCGATCCCGCGGGTGGTGCTGAACCAGCTCTACAAGCACACCGCGATGCAGAGCACCTTCGGCGTGATCATGCTCGCGCTGGTGCCCGACCCGGCGACCCGCCGGCTGGTGCCGCAGGTGATGCCGCTGCGCGAGGTGCTGGGGCACTACATCGCGCATCGTCATGAAGTGATCGTCCGCCGCACGCAGTTCGACCTCGACAAGGCGAAGGAGCGGGCGCACATCCTCGAGGGCCTGAAGATCGCGGTCGACAACATCGACGCGGTCATCAAGGTCATCCGCGCGGCGGAGGATGCGCCGCAGGCGAGCACGGAGCTGCAGGCGCGCTTCAAGCTCTCGGAAAAGCAGGCCGAGGCGATCCTCAACATGCGCCTCGCCAAGCTCACCGGCCTCGAGATCGAGAAGCTCGAGGAGGAGCTCGCCGAGGTGCGGGCGACCATCAAGGACCTCACCGACCTGCTGGCGAACAAGACGCGGCGGATGAAGGTGATGCGCGACGAGCTGTCGACGCTCGTGACGACGTACGGCGACGACCGGCGCACCGAGATTGTGAACGACGAAGGGGAGTTCTCGATCGAGGACCTGATCGCGAACGAGGAGATGGTCGTCACCATCTCGCACGCGGGCTACATCAAGCGGACCTCGATCTCCACCTACCGCAAGCAGCGCCGCGGTGGCGTGGGGACGATCGGCACCGACCTCCGCACCGACGACTTCGTCGAGCACCTCTTCGTCGCGCAGACGCACGACTACCTGCTCGTCTTCACGCACGACGGGCGCTGCTTCTGGCTCAAGGTGCACGAGATCCCCGAGGGTGGCCGCGCCACCAAGGGGAAGCCGATCGTCAACCTGATCAACGTCACGGCGGACACGCTGGTGAAGGCGATCGTGCCGGTGAAGGAGTTCACCGACGACCAGTTCCTCATGTTCTGCACTCGCCAGGGCAAGGTGAAGAAGTCGGCGCTCTCCGACTACTCGAACGTGCGGTCCACCGGCATCAAGGGGATCAAGCTCGAGGAGGGCGACGAGCTGGTGGACGTGCAGATCACCTCCGGCACGAACGACGTGGTGCTGGTGACGCAGCATGGCCTGAGCATCCGGTTCCATGAGCAGGAGGCGCGCCCGATGGGCCGCGACACCACCGGCGTGGCCGGCATCCGCATCGGCAAGGGCGACCGCGTGGTCGGCATGGTGGTCGTGAAGCGCGACGCCTCGCTCCTGGTGGTCACCGAGCTCGCGCTCGGCAAGCTCACCAACGTCGACGAGTATCGCGTGCAGGGGCGTGGCGGGAAGGGGATCCTCACCGTCAAGCGCACGGACCGCACCGGCGACGTGGTGGGCCTGCTCGAGGTGCTCCCCGAGGACGGGCTGATGCTGATCACGCGGGGCGGCCAATCGCTGCGCTGCGCGGTGGCGGACATCCGCGAGACGGGGCGCGTGGCGCAGGGCGTGAAGCTCAAGGACCTCGAGATGGGGGACGTCGTCGCGGCGATCGCGCGCGTGGTGGCGGACGACAAGGACGACGTCGAGGGTGGCGAGGGGGACAGCGCGCCCGGGCCCGACGAGCAGTTGGAGATGAAGGCGGAGGACTAGGGTCCTCGGCGGCAGGCAACCAATGGGGGCCGGGCGCGTGACCAAGCGACTGGCCCCCGTTGGCTCCAGGTTCCGCCGAAGAACTCCTCACAGCCCCGACGCAACATGACAGCACTCAGACTCACCGTCGCCCTGGTGGCGCTCGTGCCCGCGGCGATGGTCGCGCAGTCGCCGAGGACGCTCCCCGCTCCCGACGCGACCTACGACGAACC
>JAOUHR010000446.1 GCA_029884515.1 Gemmatimonadota bacterium | reverse complement strand
CCGGCTGCGGGACGAGCTGCAGGCCTGGACCGGACGCGGCGCGACGGACCGCCTGCGCGTGAAGGTGGACGCGCGCGAGGGGATGAAGCCCGGCGCCAAGTACTACGAGTGGGAGCTGCGCGGCGTGCCGCTCCGGCTTGAGCTCGGCCCCCGCGACCTCGACCAGCAGAGCGTGATGTCGGCGCGACGGGATACGCGCGAGAAGGCGCCACTGCCGATGCAGGATCTCGCGCCGGCGCTCGCCAGGCTGCTGGAGACGATCCAGACGCAGATGTTCGCCGACGCGAGGGCACGGCGCGACACGGGCACGGTTCGCGGGATGACCGACTACGGGAAGTTCCGCGAGCTGATGGAAGGCGAGGGCGGCTTCGTGTATGCCGGCTGGAACGGAGACCCCGCCGTGGAGGCCCAGGTGAAGGAGGAGACCAAGGCCACCATCCGCCTGATCCCCGACGCGGAGTTCCGGTCACCGGACGCGCCGCGCACCTGCCTCGTGACGGGCCAACCCGCGAAGCATGAGGTGCTGTGGGCCAAGGCGTACTAGTGCTCGGATTCGCGCGCCAGGATGGGGAGCTGCACTGCGAGGAGGTGTCGATGGAGGCGCTCGCCCGTGGGGCGGGCACGCCGAGCTACGTCTATTCGGCGGGCGTGATCCGCGACCGCTACGCGCGGCTCGACGCCGCGCTCGCCGCGGCGCCGCACCGCGTCCATTACTCGCTCAAGGCGAACGCGAGCCGCGGCATCCTCGACGTGCTGCGTGCCGCAGGCTGCGGCGTGGACGTCGTCTCCGGCGGCGAGCTCTACCGGGCGCTCCGCGCCGGCTTCCGCGGCGAGGACATCCTGTTCGGCGGGGTCGGGAAGCAGGAACACGAACTGCGCGAGGCGCTGGCCGCCGACGTGAAGCTGATCAACGTGGAGTCGGAGGCGGAGCTGCGGCTCCTGTCGCGCGTGGCCGTCGCGAGTGGTGTCGTCGCCCCGGTCGGCCTGCGCGTGAATCCGGAGGTGGATGTCCGGAACGCGCACCACTACATCGCCACGGGCGCGCGGGGCCACAAGTTCGGCATCCCGGTGGGCGACGCGCTCGCCGTGGGCAAGCTCGCCCTCTCGTTGCCGGGCATCGCGTTGCAGGCGGTGGACATGCACGTGGGGTCGCAGCTGCACAGCTTCGAGGCGTACAGCGCGGGCACCGCGCGCCTGGTGGACCTCTCGCGCACGCTGCGCGATGCCGGCGCGCCGATCCGCTATATGGACAGCGGCGGCGGCCTTCCCGTGCCCTACTCCGACGAGGAGGAGCCGGACCTCGCGGCGTATGGCGCGATCGTCACGGCGGCGGCGAACAGCCTTGGCGTGGAGCTGCTGGTGGAGCCGGGGCGCTTCTTCGTCGCGGCGGCGGGTGCGCTCCTCACCCGCGTGCTCTACCGGAAGGAGACGGGGAACAAGACGTACCTGATCTGCGATGCCGGGATGACCGAGCTGTTGCGTCCGTCGCACTACGACGCATTCCACCGGATCGAGCCCGTCGCGACCCCGGTGGGCGAACTCGTGGCCGACGTCGTGGGGCCGGTGTGCGAGAGCGGGGACTTCCTCGCCCTCGACCGCGCCCTGCCCGACGTGCACGCCGGTGAACTGCTGGCGGTGCACACCACGGGCGCCTACGGTTACGTGATGAGTTCGCACTACAATGCGCGGCCCCGGGTGCCGGAGGTGCTGGTTGATGGGTCGCGCTGGGCCGTGGTGACGGCGCGCGAGACGTACGCGGACCTCGTGCGCCTCGAGGATCCGTCTCCCACTTGGAGGCAAGGCTGATGCGTGTCGGACTGATCGCGGACACCCACGACCGCCTGCCGGCCGTGGACGGGTTGCTGAAGGAGATGATGGCGCGCGGCGTCACGTTCGTGCTGCACGCCGGTGACTTCTGCTCGCCCTTCTCGCTCAAGCCGTTCCAGGACCACGGCGTGGCGATGGCGGGCGTCTTCGGCCGCAACGACGGGGACCCCGAGGGGATCCGTGGCTTCGCGGCCCAGGGCATGGGGCAGGAACTGTTCGATTCGCCGCACAGCCTGAACCTCGGCGACCGCAAGGTGCTCATCGTGCACGACATCGGCGAGGTGACGGAGCGTTCGGTGCTCGCCCATGCGTTCGTGATCCACGGCCACACGCACCTGCAGGAGATGAAGACGCGCGACGACACCCTGATCGTGAACCCGGGGGAGGCTTGCGGGTGGCTCTACGGCTCGCCGACCGCCGCGATCCTCGACCTCCAGACCAAGGAGGTCGAGTTCATCAAGCTCGACGGGGAGCGCTGGGCGCCGTGAGTTCCCGGATCCTGATCCTCGATTGTGGATCGCAATTCACGCAGCTGATCGCGCGGCGCGTCCGCGAGGCGCGGGTCTTCTCGGAGATCCATCCTCCCACGCGGTCGCTGCAGTGGATCCGTGACTGGAATCCCACGGGAATCATCCTCTCGGGCGGCCCGAGTTCGGTCACCGATGCAGGCGCGCCCGCC
>JAOUHR010000445.1 GCA_029884515.1 Gemmatimonadota bacterium | reverse complement strand
CCGCGCTGCGCGACCCCCGTGAAGTTCTCGACGAGCACGCGGTCCGCGACCTTCACCGTGAGGCGGTCCGCGGTGATCACGCGGTCGCCGCCGCGCTCGGCCGCGTCCAGGCGGAGTACCATCGCCCCCTCGTCGCCCGGCGGGGGCGCGAGGCGCGGGAGGCGCTCGAGCCGCTTGCGGCGCCCCTTCGCCTGCGCCGTGTTCACGCCGGCGATGTTGCGCCGGATGTAGTCCTCCTCCTTGGCGATGAACTTCCGCTGGCGCTCCACCTCGCGATCGCGTGAGAGGCGCCGCTCGGTGCGTTGCGAGACGAAGCTCGAGTAGCCGCCGCGGTAGGTCTCGCCGGTGCCGCCCTCGAGGTGCAGGATGTGGTCGGCGACCTCGTCGAGGAAGGCGCGGTCGTGGCTGATGACGAGGATCGTCTCGTCGCACTCCTTGAGCCATTCCTGCAGCCAGACCGTGGTGTCGAGGTCGAGGTGGTTGGTGGGTTCGTCGAGCAACAGGAGTTCCGCGGGGGCGATGAGCTGCGCCGCGAGTCCCACGCGTCCACGCTCGCCGCCGCTCAGCGTGCCGATCGGCCGCGTCTTCGACTCCGCGGCGTCGAACCCGAGTCCCTGGAGCACGGCATCGACCTTCGCGTGGAAGGTGTAACCCTCCATGTCGGCGAAGCGCTCCTGGTCGCGGCCGAAGCGCTCGAGCACCGCGTCCGGCGTCCTCTCGCCGAGTTCGGCGAGCTTGACCGCCTGTTCGGCGAGCGAGTGCTCGAGGGCGATGACGTCGCGGTACGCGGTAGCGGCCGCGTCCCAGACCGTCCTCACGCCCTCGAACGCGCGATGCTGGTCGAGCAGCGCATGCCGGAGCCCTGGTTGGCGTGAGACGCTCCCCGCCGACGGTTGCAGTCCGCCGGTGATGATCTTGAAGAGCGACGACTTGCCGCAGCCGTTGCGGCCCACGATCCCCCACCGGTCGCCGGCGCCGACGGTGAAGGTGACGTCCTTGAGGAGCGTGGTCGCGCCGAACGAGATGCCGACGGCCGAACAGGAGAGCAGGGTCAAGTCGCGTGTCCGGCCGTCACGGCGTGTCGGTGGGCGTCGGGACGGTGAGGTCGCCGGTCTCGAGCGCGCGCGCGGCGAGGGTACTCATCCGTTCGTCCTGGTTGCGGTCGAGCGCCCGGATGGCGCGGCGCGTGCGGCGCATGGACATCGGGACGAAGATGCGCGCCACGTCGATGTCGGCGGCCGCGCCCTCCTCGCCGTGCTTCGCGATGGCGCTCGTCACGCGCGCGAGCACCGCGGTGCTCAGGTAGATGTCGATCGCCGCGTTCGCCATGCGCTCGTGCAGCATCTGGCGCTCGACGATCTTCTTGCCGTGCTCGATCAGCGCCTTCTCCACCCCCAGCGCCAGTGCGTGGATGTTCTGGGCGACCATCTCCGCCTCCTCCTCGAGCAGCTTGTGCACCTTCGTGAAGTCCGGCTTCACGAGGGTCCGCTTCACGCGGCCCGTGAGGTAGCTGGAGATCGCGCCGATGGAATGCAGCGGGTCATGGAACGCCTTGCCCACCGCCTTCATCTCCTCGCCCGGCTGCTGCAATCCCATGAGAGCGATGAGCGCGCGCAGGATCTCGTTGGTGCCCTCGAAGATCTGGTTGATGCGCGCGTCGCGCACGAAGCGTTCGTAGGGGTACTCCTTGGAGTACCCGATGCCGCCGGCGATCTGCAGCGCGTCGTTCGCGCTGCGGAAGGCGAGGTCCGAGCCGTAGATCTTGCAGGCGGCCGTCTCGAGCGAGAAGTCGACGCCGCCGCGGTCCATCATCCCCGCGCAGAGCATCCAGCCCGCGTCGGCTGCGTAACAGTCGACGGCGTTGAGCGCGATCTTCTTCTGGATCATCTCGAAGGAGCCGATCGGCTTCCCGAACTGTTCGCGTTGCTTCGCGTATTGGAGCGCGTGCTTCATCATCGCGCGGGTGCCGCACGCCGAAGCGGCGGAGAGTCCGAGCCGCCCCGAGTTCAGGATCTCGAGCGCGATCTTGAATCCGCTGCCGACCTCGCCCAGCAGGTCCTCCCTGGGCACCTTCACGTTCTCGAAGGTGACGGCGCGCGTGTCGCTCGCCTTGATCCCCATCTTCTCCTCGATCTTGCCCAGGGAGATCCCGGGGGCGTGCGCGTCGACGATGAAGGCCGTGACGCGCTGCTTCTTCTTCCCGTCGATCACCACGGGGACCTTCGCGAAGACGGTGAAGACGCCCGCGTAGCCGGCGTTGGAGATCCAGATCTTCGTGCCGTTGAGCACGTAGTGCGACCCGTCCTCGCTGGGGACGGCGGTGGTGAGCATCGCCTGCGCGTCGGAGCCCGAACCCGGTTCGGTGAGGCAGAACGCCCCGATTAGCTCGCCGGTGGCGCAGCGCGGGAGCCAGCGCTGTTTCTGCTCCTCGGTGCCGAAGAGGGTGATGCCCTTGATCCCGATGCTCTGATGCGCGCCGAAGTAGACCGCGAGGGCCCCCTCGTGCGCG
>JAOUHR010000444.1 GCA_029884515.1 Gemmatimonadota bacterium | reverse complement strand
CGGCGAGCGCTTCGAGCTGGTGCAGCAGCAGCGGCCGGCCACCGATCTCCACGAGCGCCTTCGAGCCGCCGCCAGTCATCGCGTGAAGACGACTGCCCATTCCGGCGGCGAGGATCACAGCTTGCATAAAGCGACTCCGTTCAGCTCGGTGACTTGGGCGGCGCACCCCTGGTGCCCCGCAACAGGTACTCCGCGACCGGGCCGCTGAAGGCGACCCGTCCTTCCTCCATCTCGACCACCCAGTCCATCCGCGGGAGCAACTGCGGGTCGTGCGAGACCCAGAGCACGGTCCGACCACGGGTGGCGTCCAGCAGCCGCGTGGTCAGCTCGGCCGCCGAATCATGATCCAATCCGGTGACGGGTTCGTCGAGCAACCAGATGCGCCCGTCGCGCAAGAGCGCACGGGCGAGCGCGAGGCGCTGCCGCTGACCACCGGAGAAGAGGCCACCCCCGCGCCGCACCAGCGTGTCGTATCCCTTCGGCAGCCCGTCGATGAACGCCGCGGCACCCGCGGCGTCCGCCGCCCGGCGTATCGCCTCCAGGTCCGCGCCGGGAGCGCCGAGCGCGATGTTGTCGCGCACACTGACGCCGGTGAGCACGCTGTCCTGGAAGACGACGCTCATCTGTGCGCGAAGCGACGCCGTGGCATAGTCGCGCAGGTCGCGGTCATCGAGCCACACGCGGCCACGTGACGGATCCGCGAGCCGCAACACGAGGGAGAGGAGCGTCGACTTGCCCGCGCCGTTCCCGCCGACCACCGCGATGCGCTGGCCCGCTGGCAGCGCGCAGTCGACGCCATCGAGTGTCCACTTCCGGTCCGTGCGACGCCGTTTCGCGGCGCGGAGCGAAACCGACTCGAATCGCAGGGCTCCCTGCACCGCCGATGCGTCAATCGCGTCCGCGATGTCCGTGATGCCGGTCTCGCGGACGGCGATCCGTTCCAGCCGGTCCGCGCACGCGTACGTGCGTCCGAGGCGGGCGGTCTGGAGGGAGAAGTCCGCGAACGGCCCGCGCAGCGCGAGGGCGTACGAGAGGAAGAGGACCAGGTCGCCCGTGGTCATGTTGCCGTGCAGCGCTCCCGTTGCGCCGAACCAGATCGCCAACGCCGTGCTCGCCGCCAGCGCGACGTCCACACGGAGCGAGAGCCCGAGCGAGAGCCGCTGCAGCTTCTGCTCCTGCCGCAGGCTTCGGCTGTTCCGGGCCGCGAAGCGCGCCGCGACGGAACTTCCCGAGACGCCGAAGGCCTGCAACTCACGGACGGCCATCAACTCGTTGCCGACGAGTGCGGCGAGCCGGCCCTCCTTCGAGCGCTGCCGGCGGGCGACGGAGGTGATGCGCCGGCCGCGCCGCCGCATCATGAGCAGGGCCGCGCTCCCTCCGAGCGCGATCACCACGCCGAGCGTCCAGTCGATCCAGAGCAGCACGACGAAGGTGGCCACGAAGAGCGCGATCGTCTGCACGATGCGCACGAGCATCCCGTTCAACCCGCGGCGCAGGCGCGAGGTATCGTACACGATCCGCGTCATGAGTTCCCCCACTTCACGCGATTCGTGGAACGAGAGGGGTTGCTGCAGCACGTTGTCGAAGAGGGCCGCGCGGAACCGGTAGAGGATCCGGTTGCCAAGCCCGTTCAGGACGAGGGTCTGCGCGTACGCCGCCGCCGCGGTCGCTGCGGCAAGCAGGACGAAGGTCACGCTGAGGACGACTATCGCCTGCTCGCTCGACGCCGGCACCCAGCCCAGCGGGCTCCGCCACACCTTCGCCTGCCCGACAGCCGCGAGGTAGTCGACGATCCACTTGAGCGGCCAGGGGCGCAACACATGCAGCACCACCGTCGCCACGCCGAGGACCCCGCCGGCCACGAAGGACGCGCGCTCCTCCCCGGCGTGCGGGCGCAGCAGCGCCACGATGCGGCGGAGGGGGCGGCGCGTCCCGGATGACATCTCAGGCCGTGTCGAGCGTCTTCAGGCGGGCCTTGATCCACGACATCGCCGCGTCGGTGGCTCGCCCGGGGTTGTAGAAGAGGTCACGCGCCATCGCCCGGCGCACGGGTCCGTTTCGTCGCGGGTGGGCCAGCGACCACGCGATCGCCTCCACCGCCTCGTCCGGCCAGCGTGCGACCGCTCCCCCCTTCCGGCCCCACGTACCGAGGTCGAGCGCCACCCCCTTCCGCTCCATCGCCGCCAGCAATTGCGGGACGTCGAGGAAGACCATCGGGCGGTCAAGCAGGGAGTACTCGTTCGACACCGAGGAGGCGTCCGTGAGGAGCAGGTCCGCGACGAACAGGTAGGGCACCACGTCCAGTCCGGTGGCGAGCTTCGTGTGCCGGTCCAGCAACGGACGGAGCCGCTTGGGCCAGTCGGTCGCGCGATCCCGCGGGTGGTCATGCAACTTGATGAGGATGTCGTACTTCCCGGTGGCCCGCAGCCGCTCGAGGACCGCCTCACCGGTGTGCTCGAGCGAGTTGTCCTTCTGTCCCGTCGGCGCGTAGAGGATCACGGGTCGCCGCCC
>JAOUHR010000443.1 GCA_029884515.1 Gemmatimonadota bacterium | reverse complement strand
AGCCTCCTGGTCGCGGAGGGCGACGAGCTCACCGAGGAGGTGTACAACCGCCTCCGCCGCCAGAAGATCGACCGGATCAAGGTGTTCGCGTCGTACCAGTCGGTGGACCTGCGCGACGAGCTCGACGCGTTCGAGCGCGGCGACCGCCCGCACGCCCGCACGCTCGCACTCGACGTCGTCGAGCCGGGCACCGGCGAGGTGCTGGCCGAGGCCGGCCAGTCGCTCAACGTGACGCTGGTGAAGCGCCTCCGGAAGGCGGAGGTCGCCAAGGTCTCGTGCTTCGTCGCCTCCGGGCGCGCGGAGTCGATGCTCATCAAGAACACGCTCCTCAAGGACCCGACGAAGTCGGAGGACGAGGCGCTCAAGCAGATCTACTCGCTGCTCCGGCCCGGCGACGCCCCGAACAAGGAGACGGCCAAGCAGGCGCTCGAGCGGCTCTTCTTCTCGCCCAAGCGCTACGACCTCGGCCGCGTGGGGCGCTACAAGATCAACCAGCGCCTGCACCTGAGCACGCCGGCGAACCACACCGTCCTCTCCACCGAGGACTTCATCGCCATCATCCGCTACCTCGTGGAGCTCCATGAGGGGCGCGGGCACGTGGACGACATCGACCATCTCGGCAACCGGCGCATCCGCTCGGTGGGCGAGCTGATCGCGAACCAGTTCTCCGTCGGCCTCTCGCGCATGGCGCGGCTGGTCAAGGAGCGCATGAGCATCAACCAGGACAGCGAGAAGATCTCGCTCGACGACCTGGTGAACGCCCGCACGGTCTCGGCCGTGATCCAGGCCTTCTTCGGCTCGTCGCAGCTCTCGCAGTTCATGGACCAGACCAACCCGCTGGCCGAGCTGACGCACAAGCGGCGCCTCTCGGCCCTCGGACCGGGCGGCCTGACGCGCGAGCGCGCGGGCTTCGAGGTCCGGGACGTGCACTACTCGCAGTACGGCCGCATGTGCCCCATCGAGACGCCGGAAGGCCCGAACATCGGCCTGATCACGTCGCTCGCCTGCTTCGCGCGGGTGAACGACCTGGGCTTCATCGAGACGCCGTACCGCGTGGTCAAGAACTCCAAGGTCACGAACGAGATCGCCTGGCTCGACGCGAACCGCGAGGAGGAGGCCGTGATCGTGCAGGCCAACGCGCGGCTCAACCCCGACGGGACCTTCGTGGACGAGCTCGTGCTCTGCCGCCAGCAGGCGGACGTGCCGCTCCTCCCGCCGTCGCGCGTGGACTACATGGACGTGGCGCCCGAGCAGCTCGTCTCGATCGCCGCCGCGCTCATCCCCTTCCTCGAGCACGACGACGCGAACCGCGCGCTGATGGGCTCGAACATGCAGCGGCAGGCCGTGCCGCTCCTCAACCCGCAGACGCCGTTCGTCGGCACGGGACTCGAGGAGAAGGTGGCGGTCGACTCGGGCGCGGTGCTGATCGCCGCGCGCCCGGGCGTGGTGACGCGCGTCACCGCCGACGAGATCATCGTCGACGCCGGCGGCGGCTCCAAGGCGAACCGGGAGGCGGGGGCGCCGCTCCAGCGGCTCACCCAGCAGGACCGGTACAAGCTCAAGAAGTACCGCCGCACCAACCAGGATACCGCCATCAACCAGCGCCCGCTCGTCGTGCTCGGCCAGAAGGTGAAGGCCGGGGACGTGCTCGCGGACGGCGCCGGCACGCAGTACGGCCAGCTCGCCCTCGGGTCGAACGTGACCGTGGCGTTCATGCCCTGGTACGGCCACAACTTCGAGGACGCGATCGTGCTCTCGGAGCGCCTGGTGAAGGACGACGTCTACTCGTCGATCCACATCCAGGAGCACGAGCTCCACGTGCGCGACACCAAGCGGGGCCAGGAGGAGATCACGCGCGAGATCCCGAACGTCTCGGAGGAGTCCCTCGTGGACCTCGACGAGCGCGGGATCGTGCGCATCGGCGCGCATGTGCGCCCGGGTGACATCCTGGTGGGCAAGATCACCCCGAAGGGGGAGACGGAGCTCTCGCCGGAAGAGAAGCTCCTCACCGCGATCTTCGGCGAGAAGGCGAAGGACGTGAAGGATTCCTCCCTGAAGGTCTCGCCGGGCGTCGAGGGGGTGGTGATCGACGTGAAGATCTTCTCGCGCGTCGAGGACCAGGTGGTCGAGAAGGACCGCGGCGAGCGGATCGGCGAGGTGCGCCGGCTCGAGGGCGAGGAGAAGATCCGCGTCAACGACGTGCGCGACGACGAGATCAAGGCGCTGCTCGACGGCCAGACCGTCGCGCTGGCGCTCCAGAACGGGACCGTCGAGGAGGCGATCGCCGCGGGCACCAGGCTCGGCGGCAAGTTCCTGGACGACCTGCGGCTCATCACGCTCGACCTCAAGACGTTCCGGGTCGAGGACAAGAAGGTGAACGCGGCGGTCCGCGAGATCATCGACGCGGCCGACGCGGTGAAGGCGAAGATCGAGGAGAAGGCCGAGGAGCGCATCGACCGCATCCTCCAGCCCGATGAACTGCCCCCGGGCGTGATCCAGCTGGTGAAGGTCTACCTCG
>JAOUHR010000442.1 GCA_029884515.1 Gemmatimonadota bacterium | reverse complement strand
TCGACTGACGCGCCGCGTCTCCTCCGGAGCCTCCAGTGCCCGCCTATCGCACCACCCGACCCGCCGCCGACGAGTACGCGCCGTTCTACGCCGGCTACCTGCAGCAGGTCCCCGACGGCGACGTGGTCGAGGCGTTGATCGGCGGCGCCGAGATCGCGGCCGCGCTGCTGCACGACGTTTCCGAGGAGGTCGCGCAGAAGGCGTACGCGCCGGGGAAGTGGACGCTCAAGGAAGTGGTGCAGCACCTGGCCGACGCCGAGCGGGTGTTCGCCTACCGCGCCCTCCGCTTCGGGCGGGGCGACACGACGGAGCTGCCCGGATGGGACGAGAACGCGTATGCGCCGGCGAGCGGCGCGAACGACCGGTCACTCGAGTCGCTGCTCGACGAGCTCGAGTCGGTGCGCGAGTCGACGGTCACATTGTTCGAGGGGCTCCCCGAGGAGGCGTGGACGCGGCGCGGGAAGGCGAACGGGCAGGCGGTGAGCGTGCGGGCGCTGGCCTGGATCGCGGCGGGGCACCTCCTGCATCATCTCGAGATCATACAGGAGAGATATCTCGCCTGACGGCAGAGGTGAGATGGGAGATGGGAGGTGTACGGAACGACGAGGGGGCGGTCCGGTATCGGATCGCCCCCCTCGAGTTCCTCACCTCTCCCATCTCACCTCTGCTCCTCAGAGATGCAGCGCTCGGCCCAGTGCCCCCAGTGCCGCTTCCTTCACCGTCTCGCTCAGCGTCGGATGCGAGTGCACCGTCGCGCCGATGTCGTCCGCGGTGCCGCGGTACTCCATCGCCACCACCACCTCGCTCAACAGGTCGCTCACGCTCGGGCCGATCATGTGGCAGCCGAGCACCTCATCGGTGCGGGCGTCGGTCACGAACTTCACGAAACCGTCGGTGGCGCCCATGGTGCGGGCGCGACCGTTCGCGCTGAAGGGGTACTTGCCCACCTTGTACGCGACGCCGCTCGCCTTCACCTCGGCTTCGGTGAGGCCGCAGCAGGCGACCTCGGGCCAGGTGTAGACCACCGTCGGCATGTTGTGGTAGTGCATGTGCGCCTTCTGCCCCGCGATCACCTCGGCGGCGATCACGCCCTCCTCCTCAGCCTTGTGCGCGAGGAGCTTGCCGCCCACCGCGTCGCCGATGGCGAAGACGTTGGGGAGGTTGGTGCGCATCTGGTCGTCCACCGCGATCTCGCCCTTGGTGCCGAGCTTGAGGCCGAGGCTCTGCGGATCGATGCCCGTGAGGGCGGGGCGCCGGCCGATCGCGACGAGCACGTAGTCCGCGCCGAAGGTGCGCGCCGCCCCGTTCTGCTCCGTGCCGATCACCACGCGGGCGCCGTCCCGATGGCCGCCGGTGACGCGGGTGCCCGTGTGGAGCTCGAGCCCCTGCTTGGAGAAGATGCGGGTGGCTTCCTTCGTGATGTCGTGGTCGTTGCCGGGGAGGATCGTCGGCGCGTATTCGAGGACGGTGACCATCGAGCCCAGGCGGCGCCAGACGGAGCCGAGCTCGAGCCCGATCACGCCACCGCCGATCACGATGAGGTGCTTGGGCACCTCGGGGATGCGCAGCGCGCCGACGTTCGAGAGGATGCGCTCCTCGTCGAACGGCAGGTACGGCAGCTCGATCGGCACCGAGCCGGTCGCGATGATGACGTGCCTGGGCCGGTACGTGGTGGTGGTGCCGTCGAACGAGCGCACGTCCACGACGTTGCCGGCCTTGAGCGTGCCGAAGCCCTTCGCCCAGTGGACCTTGTTCTTCTTGAAGAGGAACTCGACGCCCTTGGTGTTCTGCGCGACGACGTCGGTCTTGCGCTGCATCATGCGCGCGAGGTCGAAGGAGAGGCCGCTGTAGTCGATCCCGTGCTCGGCGGCGTGCACGCGCGCGAACTCGTAGTGCTCGCTCGAGCTGAGCAGCGCCTTGGACGGGATGCACCCGACGTTCACGCACGTGCCACCCAGCGTCTTGTCGAGTTCGACGCAGACGGTGGAGAGGCCGAGCTGTGCGGCGCGGATCGAGGCGACATAGCCGCCGGGACCGCCGCCGATCACCAGGACGTCGGGAGTGAGGTTCGGGTCGGACACGGGTGGTGGTGGGAGTGTGGGACGCGGAGAATCTAACGGCACGAAGCATGCCCGCCCCTCGCCAGCTGGGACGGAGACTATGTTGGGGGCAGCGATGAGTGCCTCACTGACACTGGTCACCTGCACCCGGAACCCGAACCCGGAGACCTTTCGCCGGGTGCTGGACAGCGTGGCCGCCTTGCAGTGGCCCACGGGTCACACCGTCGAGTACCTCGTCATCGACAGCACGAGCGAGCCCCCCGTCGCGTCACAGGACGGAGTGCGGGCGTTCCTCGCCCGGGTGCCCTGGGCGCGCGTCATCCGGGCCGATCACCCGGGTCTCGCCGCCGCGCGCCGCACGGCGCTGGAGGCCTCGACCGGAGCGATCCTGGTCTGGTTCGACGATGACAACGTCCCCGCGCCCGACTACCTCACGCACGTGGTGGCGCTGGCTGAAGC
>JAOUHR010000064.1 GCA_029884515.1 Gemmatimonadota bacterium | reverse complement strand
ATGTCGCGGATGGCGCTCGCCCTCGGCGTCGGGCGGCTCGACGAGCACGGCGACCGGATCACCCGGCTGATGGACCTCAAGGTGCCCGAGGGGTTCCTCGGCAAGCTCCAGATGCTGCCGCGCCTGATGGAGGTGGCGAAGTTCCCGCCGCGGATGGCGACGGGCAGGCCCGCCTGCCAGGAGATCGTCTGGCAGGGCGACGAGATCGACCTGGACCGGCTGCCGGTGCTCACCACCTGGCCGGAGGACGGCGGCCCCTTCCTCACGATGACGGCCGTGGTGTCGAAGGACCCCGCGCGCGGGATCCGGAACGTCGGGATGTACCGCGTGCAGCAGATGGGGAAGCGGCACGTGGCGATGCACTGGCAGCGGCACAAGACCGGCGCCGCGCACTGGCGCGAGATGGCGGCCAAGGGCGAGCGGATGCCGGTCTGCATCGTGATCGGTGCCGACCCCGCCTCCATGTACTCGGCGAGCGCGCCGCTGCCGCCCAACGTGGACGAGTTCATCTTCGCGGGCTTCCTGCGGAAGGCGCCGGTGAAGCTCGCCAAGGCCGTGACCTGCGACCTCGAGGTGCCGGCCGACGCGGAGTTCGTGATCGAGGGGTTCATCGATCCGTCGGAGCCGCTCGTGACCGAGGGGCCCTTCGGCGACCACACCGGCTACTACTCCGAGGCCGACCTCTACCCGCGCGTGCACGTGACGGCAGTGACGATGCGCGCGAAGCCCGTGTACTGCGCGACGATTGTCGGGCGTCCGCCGATGGAGGACTTCTACCTGGGCCACGCCACGGAGCGGATCTTCCTCCCGCTCCTCAAGCTCACGACGCCCGAGATCGTGGACTACCACATGCCGGCCGAGGGGATCTTCCACAACCTCGTGTTCGTCTCGATCAAGAAGTCGTATCCCGGACAGGCGTACAAGGTGATGAACGCGCTCTGGGGTGCGGGGTTGATGTCGCTCGCCAAGGTGCTGGTGGTGGTGGACGACTGGGTGGATGTGCGGAACACGCAGGAGGCGTGGTGGGTGGCGCTCAACAACATCGACCCCGAGCGCGACACGCGCTTCACGCTGGGGCCGATGGACGTGCTCGATCACTCCAGCCGCGCCTTCACGTATGGCTCGAAGATGGGGATCGACGCGACGAAGAAGATGCCCGAGGAGGGCTTCACCCGCGACTGGCCGCGCGTGATCGAGATGGACGCCGCGACCAAGGCGAAGGTGGACACGCTGTGGCCCAACCTCGGGCTGGGGCCGCGGTGAGCGGCGCGCCGGCCGCCGGCGGGGCGCCGCGCGAGGGGCAGACCTTCGCGGGGGACCACGGATTCGCCCGGTGGGCGAGCTTCGTGAAGCTCCCGCACACGGTGTTCGCGCTGCCGTTCGCGCTCGTGGGCGTGACCTTCGCCACGCGCGTGGCGCCGATCACCGCGGCGATCGTCGGCTGGGTGGTGCTCGCCTTCACCTGCGCGCGCTGGGTGGCGATGGCGGTGAACCGGATCGTGGACCGCGAGTACGACGCGCGGAACCCGCGCACGTCGGCGCGTGAGATCCCGCGCGGCGTCATCGGCGTCGGGGAGGCCTGGGCGACCGTGGCCGCCGCGGCCGGGCTCTTCGTGTTCGCCGCGTGGCAGCTCAACCCGATCTGCCTCGCGCTCTCGCCGGTCGCACTCGGCTGGGTCTGCTTCTACTCGTTCACCAAGCGCTTCACGCGGTACGCGCACCTCGTGCTCGGCCTCGGGCTCGCGATCGCGCCCGTGGGGGGGTACCTCGCCGTGACCGGCGCGTGGAGCGATCCCTGGTGGCTCCTCGCCGCGCTCACGGCGGCGGTGATGACCTGGTCCGCCGGCTTCGACATCCTGTACGCACTGCCCGACATCGCGTTCGACCGGTCGCAGGGCCTGCACTCGATCCCGGCGGCGCTCGGTGTGCCGCACGCGCTCGGCGTTGCCCGCGTGCTCCATCTCCTGACCGTGGCGGCGCTCGCGTTCGCCGTGCGCACCGCGGGGGCGGGGAGCCTCGCCTGGGTCGGCGTGCTGCTGGTGGCGGCGATCCTCGCGTACGAGCATTCACTCGTCTCGTCGGACGACCTGTCGCGACTCGACGCGGCGTTCTTCACCGTGAACGGGATCATCTCCGTGACCTTCTTCGCCCTCATCCTCGCCGACCGGGTGTTCGGATGACGCGCGCGCCCGCGCACGAGGCGCCGCTCGTGCTGGCGATCACGGGCGCTTCCGGCGCGCCCTACGGGATCCGGCTGCTCGAGCAGTTGCTCGTCGCGGAGCGGCGGATCTCGCTCATCGTCTCGTCGCACGGCTTCCGCCTGCTGGCGACCGAGAGCGAGGTGAAGGACCAGGCGGGGCTGCGCGCCGCCGTCGGAGCCAGGCGCTTCGACCGGTTCGTGACCGTCTTCGATGACGGCGACCGCGGGGCGGCGCCCGCGTCGGGCTCGTCGCTCGCGGGCGGGATGGTGATCTGCCCCTGTTCGATGGGCACGCTGGCGAGCATCGCGGCGGGGACGTCGCGGTCACTCGTGGAGCGCGCGGCCGACGTCGCGCTCAAGGAGCGCCGCCCCCTGCTCATGGTCACGCGCGAGACGCCGCTCTCGCTCATCCACCTCGAGAACATGCGCCGGGTGACGCTCGCCGGCGCCGTGGTGATGCCGGCGGCGCCCGGGTTCTATCACCGGCCGGAGAGGGTCAGCGACCTGGTGGACTTCATCGTGGCGCGCGTCCTCGACCATCTGGGCGTGCCGAACACGCTGGCGCCACGCTGGGGCAACGCGGAGGGCTGATGCCGAAGCTGGTGCGGATCGGCCTCATCTCGGACACGCATGGCCAGCTCCGGCCCGACGTCCACCGCGCCTTCACGGGCGTCTCGCTCATCCTGCACGCGGGCGACGTGTGTGGCGACGAGATCCTGGACGAACTGAACCAGATCGCGCCGACCCAGGCGGTCTTCGGCAACTGCGACGAACCGTGGAACGGCCGGCTCACCGAACGGATCGACCTCGAGATCGCGGGCCTGCGGATCCACGTCTCCCACGGCCACGAACTCGGACGGCCGGGCGCAGCGAAGGTCGCAGCGGCCTACGACGCGGACGTCTGCGTGTACGGCCACACGCACCGGCAGCTGGTCGAGCGGGTCGGCGAGCGGCTCGTCGTGAACCCGGGCGCCGCCGGCCCGCGTCGGTTCGACCTCGTACCGAGCGTGGCGATCCTGACCGTGGCGGACGGATGCGCGAACGCGGAGCTGGTCACCCTCGCGGAGTGACCGCGCGGCTCAGCCCTTCGGACCGCGCGCCTCGATGGCCGCGACCAGGGTCGCGGGCGTGATCGGCATCTCGAGGAAGGCGGTGGCGCCGAGCGCCTTCACCTCGTCCTGCCTGGCCTGGTCCTTCATCGCGGCGACGATGATCACCGGGATCATCGTCGTCCTGGACGAGGCCTTGAGCTTGCCGAGGGTCGTCTGTCCCGTGCCCGCCCGCATCTTGAGGTCGAGGATGATCAGGTCGGGCTGCGGCGCGCGCATCGCGGCCATGAGCGCACTCGCGCCGTCGAAGGAGGGGATCGGCGTGTGCCCCGCGTCGCGCACGATCGCGCAGCACAGCTCCGACATCTGACGGTCGTCATCGGCGATGAGGATGCGCATGATGCAGAGCTCACTTCCGCGTGCGGCACGCACAAGCGGCCACGCCGGGCGAGGCGCTCACGCGATGCGCGCCCTGGACCCCGTGTGGGAGAGCGGCGTGGTGCGGTCGAGTTCCTCCTGGTTGCGCCGGAACCAGCTCGCCACGAGGAGCACCTCGTCGACCTCGTGACCCGGCACCGTCGCCGGCGCAGGCTCCGCGGGCGAGAGGATCGCCGACACGCGCTCGGCGAGCGCCCGGCGCTCGGCCGGTGTCCGTGGGGCCGGCCCCTCCTCGCGCACGCGTCCGCGCCGGATCACGTACGCCCGCGCGTCGTCGGCTCCGTCGCCGGGGACCGTGTACACGAACGAGAGCGACTCGAGGGCGAAGCGCAGCCGCGCGAACTGCTCGCGCAGCGCCTCGAGCCGCCGGATCTTGTCGCGCAACACGGCGGCGCGTTCGAAGTCGAGCGCATCGCTCGACGCTTCCATCTGGGTGCGCAACGGCAAGAGGGGCGAGTCGTGCGCGCCCTCGAGGAACTCGCGGGCCGCGCGGAACCGCGCGAGGTAGTCGTCCTCCCGCACCGCGCCGACGCAGGGGCCGAGGCATTTCCCGATCTCGTGGCGGATGCAGCCCGGGGTGCGCGAGGGGAGGGGCAGCAGGTCGGGCTGGTCGGCGTAGAACATCGGCATGTCGAGCCGGCAGTCGCGGAGGCCGAGCACGTCGTTCAACTCACGCAGCGCCTCCTCGAGCTGCAGGGCGCCGCGGAAGGGACCGTAGTAGGTGCCGGTCTCGTCGGTGCCGGCGCCGCGCACCACATGGAAGCGCGGCGCGGGGCCGCGCGAGACACGCACGAAGGCGTGGTACCGGGCGTCGCGCTTCATCGAGACGTTGTAGCGCGGGCGGAGCTGCTTGATGAGCCGCAGTTCGCGCAGGAGCGCGGCGAACTCGCTCGGGACCGCTTCCCATTCGAGCGTCGCCGCCTCGCGCAGGATCCGCGCGCCCTTGTCCTTCGGGTAGCGCGCCCGGAAGTAGCTCAGGAGCCGGGTGCGCAGCGCCTTCGACTTGCCGACGTAGATCACCTCGCCCTCGGCGGAGGTCATGCGGTAGACGCCGGGCACGTCGCGCGCGGTGTCCTTCACGAGCGCGAGCATCTGGTCGATGCGCATCTCGACGTCCTTCGGGGGCGCGATGGGGCGGCGACGGCGTCGGCGCGGGCTCACCGCTGGCACTCGCGGTCCGGGCACCAGACGGTCTGCCGCCCTGCGAGGGCGTGCGTCGTGCGGAGCGTCGCGCCGCAGCGCCGGCAGGCTTCGCCGCCACGGCCGTATGCCTGGAGCTGGGTCGCGAACGCGCCGCGGGCGCCGTACGCATCGCGGAAGTCGCGGAAGGTGGTGCCGCGTGCCGCGATCGAGGCCGAGAGGACGGCGCGGAGATGCAGGAGCAGCGCCAGGCATTCGGCGAGCCGGAGCGACGAGCCGCGGCGCGCGGGACGGATGCCGGCGAGCCAGCACGCCTCGTTCGCGTAGATGTTGCCGACGCCGGCCAGCCGGCGCTGGTCCATCAGGATGCTCTTCACCGCGCGTCTCGACCCCCGAAGGATTCCCGAAAATCGTTCCGCGGTGAGGGTGGGGTCAAGGGGTTCCGGTCCGAGCGCGCCGCTCCACGCGTCGAACGCGGCGTGCGCGAGCAGGGTGACGGTCCCGAGGCGGCGCACATCATGGTATCGGAGCAGCCGGTCGTCGGCGAGCGTGATGCGGAGGCAGGTGTAGGCGTCGTCGGGCGCGCCGTCGAGCAGGAGGGCGCCGGTGAAGCGCGGCGTCACCACGATGCGGTCGCCTCCCGTGAACGTGAACACCACGCTCTTCGCGCGCCGCGACACCCCGCCGATCGTCGCACCGCGCAGCCGCGTGCCGAGCGCGCGCGCCGTCGTTCCCCGGAGGACGTCGGCGCGATCGACGCGCACCGAGCGCACGACGGCGCCATGAAGGGCGCCGTCGAGGTCCCGCGCGATCGTCTCCGCCTCAGGCAGTTCGGGCACCGCGCGCGGCCGGTCGCGTCAGGGAGTCGCGGCGGGCGCGGCTGGAACGGCTGGCGCCGCGGGCGCCGACGCGCGCGCGAGCTCGCGCCAGCCGATGTCGCGCCGATGCTGGCTCCCCGCGAACACGACGTGTGCCGCGACCTCGGCGCTCCGCCGCTGCGCGGCGGCGATCGTCGCCGCGACGGCGGTGACCGCGACGACGCGACCGCCCGCCGTGACGAGCGCCCCGACGGCGTCCCGCTTGGTGCCGGCGTGGAAGATCGTCACGTCGGGCGAGTCGGGTGGGAGTGCGATGACATCCCCGCTCCTCACGGTGCCGGGATAGCCGGCGGCGGCGACGACGGTGGTGACGGCCGCGCCACGCGTCCACGCGAGCGCCGGCGCATCGGCGATCGACCGGCCCTCGGCGATCGCGCGCATCGGATCGAGCAGGCTCGAGGCGAGCAACGGCAGGAGCGCCTGCGTCTCGGGGTCGCCGAACCGGCAGTTGAACTCCACGACCTTCGGACCATCCGCGGTGAGCATCAGTCCCGCGTAGAGGAGGCCGGTGAACGGGCAACCGGCCGCGCGCATCGCGCGGAGCGTGGGCGTGAGGACGCGCTCCACCGCGTCCTGCACCAAGGACGGCGGTGCGATGGCCACCGGCGCGTACGCTCCCATGCCACCGGTGTTCGGGCCGGTGTCGCCCTCGCCGATCCGCTTATGGTCCTGCGCGGCGATGAAGGGAAGGAGGTGCGTGCCGTCGGTGAGCGCGAAGAGCGAGAGTTCCTCGCCCTCCATGAACTCCTCCACCAGCACCTCCGCGCCAGCGGCACCGAACGCGTTGTCGACGAGCATCGCGTCTATGGCAGCCTCGGCTTCCGAGAGCGATGTGGCGACGATCACGCCCTTGCCGGCGGCGATGCCCGAGGCCTTGACCACCACGGGTGCGCCAAGCCGGCGCACCTCGGCCTTGGCGGCATCGGGCTTCGTGAAGGTGCGTGCGCTCGCGGTGGGCACGCCGGCGGCGAGCATCAGTTCCTTCGCGAACCGCTTCGACGTCTCGATGCGTGCAGCCGCGCTCGTGGGCCCGAAGATGGCCAAGCCCTCGCGCCGGAACCGGTCGACGATCCCCGCCTCGAGCGGGGCTTCGGGGCCGACGATCGTGAAGGTGACCGACTCGCGCCTCGCCAGCGCGTCGAGCCCATCGAGGTCGCCCGTCGCGACCGGCACGCAGGTGCCGAGCGAGGCGATCCCCGGGTTCCCCGGGGCGGCGATGATCCCGCACTGCGGATCGTCGCGGCGGAGCTTCCAGGCGAGCGCGTGCTCGCGGCCCCCGCCGCCGACGATCAGCACCTTCATCGCGCCGCGCCCTTGAACGCGTCGGCGAACGCGTCCTTCGCCCGCCCGAGCGTGTCGCCCACCTTGTCCATCGCGGCCTTGGCCTGGTCGGCGTAGTAGCCCGAGGCCTCCTTCATGTCGTCGCCGAGGGTGTCGCCGGGCTTCACGTCCGCCCGGCGCGTGTACTCGCCCGCGAGGATCCGCTGGTAGGTGCCCGCCTCGATCCACCGCTGGAGCTCCCCCGCGCGCACGGTGAAGAAGGGGTGCTCGCGGAACGCGGTGTTGAACGCCTTGAGGACGGTGTCCCACGCGCTGCCGTCGGTCTCGTACTCCCTGGCCTGTTCCTTGAACGCCGCGAGGTCGAGCCGGTCCCCGAACTCACGGCCTCCCGCCAGCTTCATGAAGGTGGTGAGCACGAGGTCCGGGTCCTGCGCGTCGAGGAGTGCCGCGCGGTCGCAGGAGAGTTCGCTCTTCCGGTACCACTCGAGGATGGCGATCTGGAACGGCAGGAGCGCGATGCCGGCGAGGAAGGGGAGGTTGCCCACGCCGAGGAGCAGGATGATCTGCGCGATGGTGCGGTACGTGACGTGCCCGCTCATGATGTGGCCGAGCTCATGCGCGAGCAGCACCCGCACCTCGTCGCGCGTGAGGTGCTCGATGCTCGCCGAGTTGATCACCACGAAGGGGTCGCCGAACCCGACGGCGCCGGCGTTCACGTTCGGTGTCTGCGAGACGTAGAGCTGCGGGCGCGTGGGCCAGTCCATCGTCCTGAGGACGTCGGTCCAGAGCGCGTCGAGGTCGGGGCGCTGCGTGGGGCCGACCCGCACGGCGCTCGCCGTGAAGATGTGCCGCACGCCGCGCTCGCCGAAGAAGCTGGCGACCTTGTTCACCACCTGGTTGAAGCCCGGGAGTGTGCGCAGCGCGTTGAGCGCGGCGCGGTCGGCGGGGTGCTCCCAGGCGAGGGAGGAGATGTCGGTGAGGACGATGCGGGCCATGGGTGCGCTCCGGTGGGTTGGTGCTCTCTTCTACGTGCGGCGACGCTCCGAGGTGTCGTCGAGGGGCAGAGGTGAGGTGGGAGAGGGGAGGGCGCCGCCCGTGCGGGCGGCCCGACTCCTCATGCGGCGCGGACTCCCGGATCGCACTGACGTTCCTTGCATCTCCCATCTCCCATCTCACCTCTGCTGTTCGCTCAGCTTCCCTTGAACGCCTGATCCAGATCCTCGATCAGGTCCTCCACGTCCTCCACACCGCACGAGAAGCGGAGGAGGCCGTCGGTGATGCCGATCTCGAGCCGCATCTTCGGGTCCACCGAGGCGTGGGTCATGCCGGCCGGCTGGCAGACCAGCGACTCGACGCCGCCGAGCGACTCGGCGAGGGTGAAGATCTGGCAGGCGGAGAGGAAGCGGTGCGAGGCATCGAGGCCGCCGGCGAGGACGAACGAGATCATGCCGCCGAAGCCGCGCTGCTGC
>JAOUHR010000441.1 GCA_029884515.1 Gemmatimonadota bacterium | reverse complement strand
ACCACCGTGACGCCCGGGAACATGTGCACCGTGCAGTTCTCCTGCACGTTGCAGCCGTCCTCGATCACGATGCCGCCCCAGTCGCCGCGGATCGCCGCGCCGGGGCCGATGTAGACGTCGCGGCCGATGGTGACGTTGCCGGTCACGGCCGCCTGCGGATGCACGAAGGCGCTCGTGTGCACCACGGGGATGAAGTCGTCGAACGCGTAGATCATGGCGGAGTCTCGCGGGTCGCGGGTCGCATCGTCGAAGGATGCCCCGAGGGCCGGGGCAATTCCAGTCGCGCGGGCGTGCCGGTCGCGTGTATCGGCATGTGGGGATGCGCCGTACATTCCCGCCATGTCCCCCGGTGCCTCCCCGATGCCGCCCCGCTCCCTGGGGTGGCGGGTCGCGTTCTGGCTGCTCGCGCTGCACGGCGTGGCGTTCTCGGTCTCGGAGTTCTACGCCCGGTACGCAGAGAAGGCGCGCTGGCTCCGGCTCTACGACGCCGGCGCGTTCCTGCCGCTGCAGCTGGCGTCGGCACTTGCGCTCTGGCACGCCGCACGACGCCCCGGACTTCCGGAGTCGACCGCGCGCGCCCTGCGCTACATCGCCGCGGCGTTCGGGGTGTTGAGCGTGGCCTCGTTGTACTGGTTCACCCGGGAGCTCCTGGGGAACCCCCTGCAGTACATCTCCTGGGCGGACCTGCTCTACCTCCCGTTCTACCCGCTCCTCATCGTGGGATTCTGGGCGTTCCCGGTGATGGAGCGCGCGCCCGACTGGCGACGCGACACCCTGGGCCGCGTCGTGCTCGTCATCGTCTTCGGCAGCCTCATCGCGTACGCGGCCTACGTCGACGCGCAGTCGCGGGTGCTCACATCCGGCCTGCGGGCGATGACCGTGGCCACGAGCGGCGCGCAGCTGGCGACGTTGATGCTGATCAACCGGGTCATGGAGCGGGCGCGCCGGGTCCCGTCCGGGCGGGCCGTGCTCCTGCTCGCGTCCGCACTCGCCCTCTCCGTCGTCGCCGACCTCACCTTCCAGGTGGTGTTCGCCACCGGCTACGCGGGCCGGAACTGGAGCGTGCCCACCTCGATCGCGACGAACCTGCTCGTGGTGCTCGCGGCGATCCGCTTCGCCGAGGACCCGCTCCCCGGGACCACGGCGGCCAAGTCGCCACCGATCCCGTTCAGCCCGTTGCCGATCCTCGCGGTCACCGCGCTGGGCCTGATGCTCGTGTGGATGGCGGGACGGGACGGTGCAACGGGGATCGGTCCGCTGCTGGTGGGACTTGTCGTGGTGAACGCGATCCTCGTGGTGCGCGAGATGTTCGCCAGTCGCGCCTCCGCCGAGGAGCTGCGATCGAGCGCCGAGCGGGACGCCACGCGCCGCGTGGAGACGCTCGTGCGGCACGCGTCGGATGCGATCCTGTTGCTGGACGACGCGGGCACGCTCCTGTTCGCGAGCGCCCCGGCCGACCGGCTGTTCGGCGCGCCCGTCGGTGCGCTCGAGGGCGCCAAGCTGGAGCCGGTCCTGGCGGACTCGAACCGGCAGGAGTGGCGCGACTTCCTGGATGACGTGCTGACGGCGGGCGGCCGCCCGGTCACGTTCACCTGCCGGCTCGTGCGCGGGACGGGCGACGAACGGATGATCGAGTGCGTGGGCCTCGACCTGCGCCGGGAACCCACCGTGCGCGGAATCGTGGTCCACGCGCGCGACATCACGGACCGAGCGCTGCTCGAGGAGCGGCTCCGCCAGTCGCAGAAGCTCGAGGTCGCGGGCCGGCTCGCCGGCGGCGTTGCGCACGACTTCAACAACGTGCTCACCGCGGTCATCGCGGGCACCGAACTCGCCGAGATGTCGCTCGAACCGGATCACCCGGCGATGCAGGACCTGGTGGGTGTGCAGGAGGCGGCCCAGCGCGGCGCCGCACTCACCCGGCGCCTCCTCGCGTTCGTGCGACAGGAGCCGGTACCGGCCCAGAGCGTGGACCTACGCGCCATGTTGCGAGGCCTCGCCCTCCTGCTGCAGCGGCTCGCGGGCGAGGCCCACCTCGTGGTGGTCCATGCGGACGAAGCGCTTGGCGCCGTGCGGGTGGACCAGACCGAGCTCGAACACATCATCTTCAACCTCGTGGCGAACGCCCGCGACGCGATGCCCTCTGGCGGCCGGATCGAGGTGCGGGCGGACCTCGTGGACGTCGTCGAGCCACCGGCCGACGCGGTGATCCCGCCGCCGCCGGGCCGGCACGCGTGCATCAGTGTCGCGGACCAGGGACTCGGCATGTCCGACGAGGTCCGCCAGCGCATGTTCGACCCGTTCTTCACGCAGAAGACCGGCGGACGCGGCACCGGCCTGGGGCTCATCGGCGTGCGCCCGCTGGTGGAGGGGGCGGGAGGGGGCGTCACGGTCCGCTCGGAGGCGGGGTACGGCACGCGCGTTGCGCTCTACCTGCCGGTGGAGGTCGCCGCGGCGACGCCCCCGCCGCGCCGCGACTCGCCGATCCGCACGCCGGTGTTCGGGACGTCAGCGGTCGCGCGCACGCGCGTCCT
>JAOUHR010000440.1 GCA_029884515.1 Gemmatimonadota bacterium | reverse complement strand
GTCGGAGAATCCGGCGGGGAGCGGTCCGAACGCGGCCTTGGCCGCCTCCACCGCGCCTTCCACCTCGAGGTCGAACGCGAAGTTGCCGCTCCGGGTCACGAACCTGAAGCCGGTGACGGACCCGTCCCGCTTGATGAAGAAGAACACCTCGGCCTTGAGCGCGCCGGGATTGCGAGGCCGGAAGTTCAGCGCGATCTGACGGACGATATTCTGGAGATACCCGGGAAAGGGGAACTCGATCCCCTCCGTGCGCACGGTGGCCACGTCGGTGCCGGCGCCGCCCACGACGCCGCCGCCCGCGCTCGGCGCCTTGGCCGGCGACACGCGCTCCGGCGTCTTGGTGATGTTGGTCGTGGCGCGCGTCTGCGGTCGCGCGTTCCGGGCCGGCGGCTTGATGGGCGCCACCTTGGCGACCTCGCGCGTCTCGGCCTTCGGGGGCGCCTTGGTCGGGTTCTCCGGCTCCGGCGTCTCGCGCACGACGCCCACGGCGCGGTCGCCGCTCGGCGCCGCGATGAGGTCTACGCGATACATCGGCGGCAGGGGCGCGGGTCCAGTGACCTTGAGCAGCACGAACGGCACGATGAGCGCCGCGTGGAGCAGGACCGAGACCGCCATCGGCCCGCCCAGGCCTGGCGGGCGGCGCAGCGCCGCGCTCACTTCGCCACGTCCTCGGGTTCCGCGACCAGGCCGATGTTCCCGACGCCCGCCGCCCGCATGATCGCCAGCACCTCGACCACGCGGCCGTAGGGCACGCCCTGGTCGGCACGGAGGTACACGCCTTCCCGGCCCGTCTGCGCGGCGAGGGACTTGAAGCTCCCGCGGAACTCGGAGAGGGAGAGCTTCACCTCATCGGCATAGATGCTCCCGTCGCGCGTCACGGAGATCACCAGCGCACTCTTCGAGTTGAGCGGACGCGCCTCGGCCTTGGGCAGCGAGACGTCCACCCCGCCCTGCATCATGGGCGCGGTGATCATGAAGATGATCATCAGGAGCATCATCACGTCGATGAGGGACACGACGTTGATCTCCGCGTTCAGCGGGGTGCGCTCCCCGCGTCCGCGGCGGCGCATGCTACAGCCGTCCCTCGCGCGCCATGAGCGCGATCACCTCGGTGCCGAAGCCCTCGAGCTCGCCCTCGAACCGATTGAGGCGCGCGGCGAAGATGTTGTAGCCGAAGTAGGCGGGGATCGCGACGGCGAGCGCGAACGCCGTGGCGATGAGCGCCTCGGCGACGCCCGGCGCGATGGCCGCCAGGTTGCCCGATCCCCCGCGGGCGATGCCGAGGAAGGCCGAGATCACGCCGAGCACGGTGCCGAGCAGGCCCAGCAGCGGGCTCACGGAACCGACCACCGCCAGGAACGGAACGTAGGTCGCGAGCTGGTCGCGTTCGGTGTTGGTCTCCGCGTCCAGCACCATGCGGAGCGCCTGCACCTGCGACGCCGTGAGCGTCACGGGTCCACCACCCTCGGCGGGCACGGAGCGCGTCTCGGAGAGGAACCCCAGCGCGCGCTGCAGCACGCGGGTGTGCGCACTCGGTTTCGACCGCTTGGCGAGCGAGGCCGCCAACTCCAGCCGCTGGCTGCGGTGGAACTCCTCGAGGAACCGGCGCGCACTCGCGTCGGCCTTGCGGAAGGTGATCCACTTGGAGAGCATCACCGCCCACGACATCAGGGAGAGGAGCGCGAGGATGGCCAGCACCGCCTTCGTGACAGGCGCAGCGGCGAGGATCAGGTCGGTCGCGGTCGACGGGACGGCGGCGGCGAGTTGCATCGGGGTCAGTGGGCGGCGAACCAGTCGTACGTGCGGCGGAGTCCCTCGGCGAGCGAGACCTGCGGCGTCCAGCCGAGGCCCGACGTCGCCTTCTGGATACTGACGACGGAGCGGCGCTGTTCCCCGGGGCGCGCGGGCGCGTGGTCGAGGGGACACTCCTTCTTGGCGGCAGCCATCAGCACGCGCGCGAGCTCCAGCACGGAGGTCTCCTGCTGCGTGCCAAGGTTGAAGGCGCGGTCATCCACCTTGCCGGCGGGAATGGCCGGCAGCTTGGCCGCCAGCACGTGCGCGCGGGCGACGTCCCCGACGTAGACGTAGTCCCGCGTCTGGCCGCCGTCGCCGAACACCGTGAGGGGCGTCCCCTTGAGCAGGCGGCCGCAGAAGATGGCGACCACGCCGGCCTCACCGTGGGGGTCCTGCCGCGGTCCGTAGACGTTGGCGAACCGCAGGGCGACGTAATCGAGCCCGTGCACCCGGGCGTAGTATGCCAGGTAGAGCTCGGTCGCGAACTTGGCGATGCCGTACGGGGACTCCGGGTCCTTCTGGTAGGTCTCGAGGTTCGGCGGCTCGACGAAATCGCCATAGACCGCGCCACCCGTGGAGGCGAAGATCATCCGCGTCTTCCGGCCGGACGCGTGCACGGCGGACATCAGGTTGACCGAACCGCCGATGTTGACATCCACGTCGTACGCGGGGTCGCTGACGCTCTTCCGCACGTCGATCTGTGCGGCGAGGTGGCAGACCAGGTCGAAGGCGCCGTCAC
>JAOUHR010000439.1 GCA_029884515.1 Gemmatimonadota bacterium | reverse complement strand
GAGCTCGCGCCGGCGCGAAAGGCCAAGCCCGGCGAGACCTGGGACAAGGAGAAGAAGATCGGCGCCGACGGCACCGTGGGCATCGATCCCGCGAACGGACAGATCGCCAACAGTTCGCCCGCGATCGTGGTGGGTGACATGGTGGTGGTCGGCAACTCGTCCATCCACGGCTACTACCCGATCCGCCTGCGCAACCTGCCGGGCTTCATCCGCGGGTTCGACGTCCGCACGGGCCGGCAGGTGTGGAAGTTCAACCTCGTGCCGCAGCCGGGCGAGTTCGGCGCGGAAACGTGGGAGAGCGGCTCCAAGATCGGCACCGAGGGCGTGGGCAAGAATGACGCGTGGGCCACCTACTCCGCCGACCCGGCGCTCGGCCTCGTCTACATCCCCGTCGGCATGCCACTCATGGACGAGTACGGCGGCCACCGTCCCGGGAACAACCTCTTCGGCAACAGCCTCGTCGCGCTCGACGCGAAGACCGGCGTGCGGAAGTGGCACTTCCAGATGGTGCACCACGACATCTGGGACTACGACACGCCCATAGCGCCCACCCTGATGGACATCACCGTGGACGGCCGGCGCCGGCAGGCGATCGCACAGACCACGAAGCAGGGATGGGTCTACACCTTCGACCGCGTGACGGGCGAGCCGATCTGGCCGATGCCCGAGACGCCCGTGCTGCAGAGCGACGTGCCGTTCGAGAAGACGTCCAAGACGCAGCCGATCCCGAGCAAGCCCGCGCCCTACGCGCACCAGGGACTGCTCGAGGGCGACGTGATCGACTACACACCGGCCATCAAGGAAGCGGCGATGAAGCAGGCCAGGACCTGCCGCATGGGCCCGTACTTCATCCCGGGCGCGACCGGGGATGGCAAGAGCTCCGGCGGCCTCACCTGCGCCTGGTACGCGCCGGGCGCGTCGGGCGGCGTGAACATCGACGGCGGTGCCGCGGTGGACCCGGAGACGGGGATGTTCTACGTCGCCTCGCTCAGCGGCCTCTCGACGATCTCACTGCAGAAGGATCCATGCAGCGAGTTCCGCTACAGCTCGCCGCGCGACAACTGCGGCTTGATCGGCGCGCTCCCGGCGCCCCCGGGCTACACGCCGCCCACCGACCGCGGCGGCGACTTCGGCAGCCGCGGCAACGTCTCCATGCTGAAGGGCGTGTCGATCCTCAAACCCCGCGAACTCGGCGGCATCACCGCGTACGACATGAACAGCGGCGACAAGAAGTGGTGGACGTCGAACGGCGGCATGATCCCCGTGAGGAGCTCGGATCCGCTCTTCGCCGGTGTCGACCTCCCGCCGCGTCCGGCGAACGGACAGGCGCAGCTGATCACCACGAAGACCCTCGTGATCTACGGCACCGGCCGGCAGGGCGGCGTGCCCGGCGACAAGCCGCGGCTCTTCGCGGTGGACAAGGCCACCGGCAAGCAGGTGGGGTCGGTGGAGATCCCGGCCAAGACCACCGCGGTGCCGATGACGTTCATGCACAAGGGGAAGCAGTACATCGTGTTCGCGATGGGGGCGGGGTCGTCCACGTCGCTGGTGGCGCTCAAGTTGCCGTGACGGCGGTCGGGGGACGGTAGCGGTGAGAAGGGGCGCCACCGGCTGACGGGAGCGCCCCTTCTCACACCTCACACCTCCCACCTCACTCCTCCCACCTCACTCCTCCCACCTCCCGGACAGGCCGCGCTGCTTCCAGAGTGAGTAGACCGCCGGGATGACGAGCAGCGTGAGCACGGTGCTCGAGAGCATCCCGCCCACCATCGGCGCGGCGATGCGCTTCATCACGCTCGCGCCCGTGCCGTGGCCCCAGAGGATCGGCAGCAGGCCGGCCATGATCGCGATCACCGTCATGAGCTTCGGGCGCACGCGGCCCACGGCGCCCTCCATGACCGCGTCGTACAGGTCGCGGACCGTCACGGCGTCGCCCGACGCCCCCCGGGCGCGCCGGATCTCCTCCCACGCATGATCCAGGTAGATGAGCATGATCACGCCGGTCTCCGCCGCGACGCCGGCGAGTGCGATGAACCCGATCGCCACCGCCACGGACCAGTTGTAGCCGAGTCCCCAGACGAGCCAGATGCCCCCGACCAGCGCGAAGGGGAGGGAAAGCATCACGAGCATCGACTCGCCGACCGAGCGGAAGTTGACGTAGAGCAGCAGGAAGATCACGAGCAACGTGGCCGGCACGACGACCTGCATCGTCTTGCGTGCCCGCTCCATGTACTCGTACTGGCCGCTCCACGCCAGGCGATAGCCCTTCGGCACCACGACCTCGGCCTCCACCATGCGTCGGGCGTCCGCGACGTAGCTGCCGATGTCCCGGCCCTCGACGTCCACGTAGACCCACGCCGTGGGCATCGCATCCTCCGTGCGCACCACCATCGGGCCGGCGACGCGGCGAATCGTCGCGAGTTGGCCGAGCGGCACCTGCGCGACGGCGGCGCGGCCGGCTCCCGACGTCCCGCCCATCGCCCCCATCCCGCCAAGTGCGGCTTCGGAGGATGAACCGGTGGTGCCGACGGGGACCAG
>JAOUHR010000063.1 GCA_029884515.1 Gemmatimonadota bacterium | reverse complement strand
CAGGAGGTCCGAGAGGGAGTTGCCGCCGAGGCGGTTGGCGCCGTGCAGGCCCACGGCGCACTCGCCGGCGGCGAAGAGGCCCGGCACGTCGGTCATCTGCGAATCCCCGTCCACGCGGATGCCGCCCATGATGTAGTGCGTGGTGGGACCCACCTCCATCGGCTCCCTGGTGATGTCGATGTCCGCCAGCTGCTTGAACTGGTGGTACATGCTCGGGAGCTTCTTCTTGATGTGCTCGGCGCCGTTGGGCAGGCGCTCCTTGATCCAGGAGATGTCGAGGAAGACCCCGCCGTGCGGCGAGCCGCGGCCTGCGCGCACTTCGCGCATGATGCAGCGCGCCACGTGGTCGCGGGTGAGGAGCTCGGGAGGGCGGCGGGCGTTCTTGTCGCCCTGCGTGTAGCGCCAGCCCTCCTCCTCGTTGTCGGCGGTCTGGCTCTTGTAGTTGGCCGGGATGTCGCCGAACATGAAGCGTGTGCCCTCCTTGTTCCGCAGCACGCCGCCCTCGCCGCGCACGCCCTCGGTGACGAGGATCCCCTTCACGCTCGGCGGCCAGACCATCCCGGTGGGGTGGAACTGCACGAACTCCATGTCCTGGAGCGCGGCGCCGGCGTTGTAGGCGAGCGTCTGCCCGTCGGCCGTGTACTCCCAGCTGTTGCTGGTGATGCTGTAGGCACGCCCCACGCCGCCGGTGGCGAGGACGACCGCCTTCGCCTTGAAGAGCCGGAATCGCCCGCGCTCGCGGTCGTACGCGAATGCACCCACCACGCGCGGGCCATCCTTGAGCAGCGCGATCACCGTCACTTCCATGTGCACGTCGATCCCGAGGTGGATCGCGTGGTCCTGCAGCGTGCGGATCAGTTCGAGGCCCGTGCGGTCGCCCACGTGCGCGAGGCGGGGATAGCGATGGCCGCCGAAGTTGCGCTGCAGGATCCGGCCGTCGGGGGTGCGGTCGAACACGGCACCCCACGCCTCCAGCTCGCGGATCCGGTCGGGCGCCTCCTGCGCATGAAGTTCGGCCATGCGCGCGTTGTTCACGTACTGGCCGCCGCGCATGGTGTCGGCGAAGTGCACCTTCCAGTTGTCGCGGTCGTCCACGTGGCCCATCGCGGCGGCGGCACCCCCCTCGGCCATCACGGTGTGCGCCTTGCCGAGGAGTGACTTGCAGACGAGCCCCACGCGGACGCCGGAGGCCGCCGCCTCGATCGCCGCGCGGAGACCGGCGCCGCCGGCCCCGATGATCAGGACGTCGTGCTCATGCGAGTCGTACGACCCCATCAGAGGATCCTCCAATCCGTCCAGATCCCCATGGAACAGAGCCGGATGTAGATGTCGGAGAACCCGACGCTGATGAGGCTGGCCCAGGCGAAGCGCATGTGCACGCGATTGAGGCAGGAGGCGCAGTCGTAGGCGGCCTTTCGCACCGGGCGCCTGGACATCTGGTCGAAGATGCCGCCGACCATGTGCCGGAAGGAGTGGCACCCGAGCGTGTAGGAGCCCAGGAGGATCGTGTTCGTGGCGAGCACCAGCGTGCCGACACCGATGCCGAACGTGGTCCGACCCGCCGCGTCGGTGAACCAGAGCGCCTTCCAGACGTCGTGCGAGAGGAAGACGAGGAAGACGAGCGCGAGGTAGAGGAAGTAGCGGTGGACGTTCTGCAGGATCAGCGGCATCGAGTGCTCGCCGAGATAGCTGGTGCGTGGCTCCCCGACCGTGCAGCTGAGCGGGTCGGCCCAGAACGCCTTGTAGTAGGCGCCGCGGTAGTAGTAGCAGGTGAAGCGGAAGCCGCCGGGCGCCCAGAGGATCAGGAACGCGGGGGAGAAGGGGATGATCCCCGGCCACCACCCCGGCTTGGGGCCGAACCAGGCGTGCGGCGAGTCGCCGAAGATCTCGGGCGAATAGAACGGCGAGAGGTAGGGTCCGAAGGTGTAGTGCGCATTCTGGAACGCGGCCCAGGTGGAGTAGACGATGAACGCGCTGAGGAGGAGGAAGACGACGAGGGGTTGGATCCACCAGGCGTCGGTGCGCATCGTCTCGCCGAACCCTCGGCGGGCGATGGGCAGGGGCGCGTGAGCCATTCGTTCTCTCCACGAGGGTGGGCGGTACTACGGGGCCGTTCGCGCCCCGAAGTTGGACGCCGGCGCCCCGGACGGCAAGGAGTCGAGGGAGCGCCGTTGCCCGTCGTCGAGCACCTCGCGCGAGCTCGCCTGGGTCAGCCGCTCCGTCGCCGGATGCGCGTCGAGGAACGCGCGAACCCGCGTGTAAGAGTCCGTCACCTGCTTCTGCGTCTTGTCCATCCTGACCTCCCTTCCAATGGATGTGAGTGGACGCGATCGGCCCCGGGGGATCCTGCCCGATTGCGTCCTGCACGAGCGGCCGATCTCCTTCCGCGTGATCGCCTGCCGACGGTGTCTCTGCGGATGCTGCACTCGGCGCATCGCTCGCGAATCGCGACTCATCGGTCGTTAGTCGTTGCTCATCGGCTGCTGGATCGCGTCCATCGGCTGCCGGACCTTGCGCATCGCTCGCCACTCGAGGCTCATCGCTCGCCACTCGAGGCTCATCGCTCGCCACTCGAGGCTCATCGCTCGCCACTCGAGGCTCATCGCTCGCCACTCGAGGCTCATCGCTCGCGACTCGAGGCTCATCACTCGCGACTCGAGGCTCATCGCTCGCCGCTCGACGCTCATCGCTCGCCACTCGAGGCTCATCGCCCGCTACTCGAGGTTCATCGCGCGCCACTCGAGGTCCATCGCGCGCGACTCGAGATTCATCACTCGCGACTCGAGGTTCATCGGCCGCTACTCGAGGCTCATCGGCCGCTACTCGAGGCTCATCGGCCGCGAGTTCGACCTCACAGCTCGTTACATGCGGGTGATCGACGCCGAGTCGACGTTCAAGGCGCGCGACTTGAGGTCGCGAGCTCGACAATTGGGGTTGCGCGCTCGACACTCGTGGGTGACTGCCTTCTCCTCGTGACGGGCGGCGTCCTACTCCCGGCTTGCCGCTCGCGGCTTGAGGTCGATCGGCGGTGACTCACGCCGATTCTCGCGCTCGACCCCTCTACTGGGATAGATCTCAAACACCCCGATTCCATTGAATGCCTCAACGGCCAATTCGTCCCGCCAATCCGGCACCGAGCAAGAACAGGAGCGCAGTGACTCCCGCTCGGTGCGCTCGAGTCAGCGCGCGCGGAACTTCGCCAGCGCGTCGCGCGTGAAGTCGGAGAGCACCATCCGGCCGCTCATCGCGGCGCGCTCGTCCATCACGGCCTCCCACCGCTCCGACCCCTCCCAATAGATGCGCTTCATCTCGCGCATCGCCTCGGGATTCGAGGCCGCGAGTCGCTTGGCGTGCTGGGCGACCGCGGCGTCGAGCGCGGCGGTGTCGTCACAGAGCATGGAATACAGCCCGTGCCGCTCGCACCAGGCGGCGTCGTGCCAGTCGGCGTGCACGCCGAGCGCCTGGAAGGGGGCGAGCCCGAGCTTCCGCTCGATCGCGACGCCCACCACGAAGGGGCCGATCCCCACCTGCAGCTCGCTCAGCTTCACCGAGGCATCGCGCACCGCGATGGAGTAGTCGCTCGCCGCGATCACGCCGATCGCGCCGCCGGCAGCCTTCCCGTGCACCCGCGTGAGCACGAGTTTGGGCGCGCGCACCATCGCCATGATCACGCGCGAGAAGCCGAGGAAGAACTCCTTGCCCGCCGCCGCGTCGGCGAGCGCGGTGAACTCGTCGAACGAGGCGCCGGCGCAGAAGGCGCCCGTGCCGCCACTCCGCAGCACTATCACGCGGGCGTCGGGGTTCTTCCCGACGGCCGTGATCTCGCGCGCCAGCAGCTCGAGGAGCTGCGCCGGGAGCGAGTTCCCCTTGGGGTGCGCGAACTCGATCGTGCCGACGCCGTCCGCCACGGACACCGTGACCGTCCCGTCGGGTACCTGCGCCTTGCCGCCGCTGGTCTTCGTCATGCCCTAAGATACCGCGATTCCATTAGATTCCACCGCATGGCCACCCCCGCGAAGACCCCGCCCCCGGCCCCCCCGGCCGACGACCCGGCGCTCGTCGCCGCCTTCGAGGCGCGCATCGCCGCCGGCGAGAGCATCGAGCCCAAGGACTGGATGCCCGCGCGCTACCGCAAGCAGCTCACCCGGATGATGGCGCAGCACGCGCACTCCGAGATCGTGGGCATGCTGCCCGAAGGCAATTGGATCACGCGGGCCCCGACCCTCCGGCGCAAGATGTCGCTCATCGCCAAGGTGCAGGACGAGGCAGGGCACGGCCTCTACATCTACTGCGGCACCGAGACGCTCGGCGTCGAGCGCGACGAACTCGTGGAGCAGCTGCACGACGGCCGCGCCAAGTACTCCAGCATCTTCAACTATCCGACCCTCTCCTGGGCCGACATGGGCGTGATCGGGTGGTTCGTGGACGGCGCGGCGATCGTGAACCAGACGGTGCTCGCCAAGGCCTCGTACGGCCCGTACGCCCGCGCGATGGTGCGCATCTGCAAGGAGGAGAACTTCCACAAGCGGCAGGGCTACGAGATCTGCGCCACGCTCGCCAAGGGCACGCCCGCGCAGCGCGCGATGCTGCAGGACGCGATCGACCGCTTCTGGTGGCCCTCGCTCATGATGTTCGGCCCGAGCGACAAGGACTCACCCAATTCGGCCGAGCTCCTCCGGTGGCGCGTCAAGCGCAAGACCAACGACGAGCTCCGCCAGCGGTTCGTGAACCTCACGGTGCCGCAGGCGCAGGCGATCGGCGTCACGCTTCCGGACCCCGACCTCCGCTTCAACGAAGAGACGAAGAACTGGGAGTTCGGCGAGATCGACTGGGCGGAGTTCAGGGAAGTCATCTCGGGGAACGGCCCCTGCAACCGGGAACGGCTCGCGGCGCGCAACGCCGCGCACGCCGAGGGCGCCTGGGTGCGCGAGGCCGCGCTGGCGCACGCGGCCAAGCGGCACCGTACAACCGAGGCGGCGTGATGGCGCCGGACAACAAGCCGAAACCCGCCGCTGGTGAGGAACCCTGGCCGCTCTGGGAGGTGTTCACGCAAGGCGACCAGGGCAAGCCGTTCGAGCATGCTGGCAGCTTGCACGCGACCGACGCCGAGCACGCGCTGCAGAACGCGCGCGACGTGTACGCGCGGCGCGGCGAGGCGGTGAACCTCTGGGTGGTGCCGAGCGCGGCGATCACCGCGTCGGCGCCGGGCGACGCCGGGCCCTTCTTCGATCCCGGCAACGAGAAGGCCTACCGGCACCCGCAGTTCTACAAGGTGCCGCGCGGGGTCCGGGTCTTTTGAGCGAACCGACGAGCGCGCCGAACGCCCGCCCCGACGCCGGCGACGCCGGCGACGTCGAGGACGGCGAGGCCGGCGGCATCGCCGCGGGCGACGCGACCACGCGAGAGCGGTCCGTCGCCGGCGTGCGCCGCAAGCCGGAGCAGGATCCCCTCTTCGAGTACCTCCTCCGCCTCGGCGACGACCGGCTCGTGTTGGGACACCGGCTCTCCGAGTGGTGCGGCCACGGCCCGATCCTCGAGGAGGACATCGCGACCGCCAATGTCGCGCTCGACCTCGTGGGGCAGGCCGCGCAGCTGCTCAAGCTGGCGGGCGTCGTGGAGGGGAAGGACCGCGACGAGGACGCGCTCGCCTATTTCCGCGAGGGCGTCGAGTACCGCAACTGCCTGATGGTCGAGCAGCCGAACGGCGACTTCGGCTACACCATGCTGCGGCAGTTCCTCTTCGATGCGCACAGCCTGCTCCTCTGGGAGGTGCTCGCTACGGGCCAGCACCCGGCGCTCGCGGCGATCGCCGCGAAGGCGATCAAGGAAACCAGGTACCACGTCCGGCACTCGAGCGAGTGGGTCATCCGGCTCGGCGACGGCACCGGGGAGAGCCACGCGCGCGTCGCGCGGTCGCTGCTCGAACTCTGGCGCTTCACCGACGAGCTCTTCGAGCGCGACGCGGTGGACGACGCCGTGGCGAAGCTCGGCGTGGTGGTGGACACGGCGGGGCTCCGCAGCCGCTGGGACACGATGGTCGAGGATGTGCTCACGCGCGCGACGCTCGCGGTGCCCACCGGCATCGCGATGCAGAGTGGGGGCCGGCGCGGCCGCCACACCGAGCACCTGGGCCACTTGCTCGCCACGATGCAGATCGTCGCCCGGTCGCATCCCGGCGCGCGGTGGTAGCGGCGATGGCGGCGGGGCCCCTCACGCGCGAGCGCGCGATGGCGGTGCTCGACACCGTGCCCGATCCCGAGGTGCCGGCGATCAGCGTGGTGGAACTCGGCATCGTGCGCGACGTGGAGGTCGCCGCCGACGCGACGACGACGGTCACGATCACGCCGACCTACTCGGGCTGCCCCGCGATGTTCGAGATCGAGAAGGACGTTCGCACCGCGCTCGAGGCCGCCGGCGCCTCACGGGTCGTGGTGCGGACCGTCCTCTCGCCCGCCTGGACCACCGACTGGATCCAGCCCGAGGCACGGGAGAAGCTGCGCGCCTACGGCATCGCGCCGCCGGGACCCGCCGAGTCGGGCGGGCTCGTGACCCTGACGCGCGCGCGATCGCCGGTCGCCTGTCCGTTCTGCGGCTCCAGCGACACGCGCCTGCAGAGCGAGTTCGGCTCCACGGCCTGCAAGGCGATCCACGTCTGCCACAGCTGCCGCCAGCCGTTCGACGAGTTCAAGGCGCACTAGGGCGCCGGGAGCTCCAGCTTCGGTCCGTGCGCGTACGTCCATGCGCGCGCGTATGGATTGTCCGCCGTCCTGGGGACGGTGAGGTGGTTGGTGAACACCACCCAGCGTCCATCGAGCGGCTCGCCCGGCCGCCGCGGGATCGTGAACCGCCGCAGGGGCCCCAGCGCGAGCGAATCGCCCTCGAGGGTCGGCCATGCGAGGACGACCGCGTTGCTCTCCGTGCCGGCGTACCAGCTCTGTGCGGTCGCCGTGGCGAGTGACGCGGTGATGGAATCGAGCACTTGCGGTCCGCCCATGATCCGCTGCGCGCGGAGCGTCCCGTCGCGCACGAGGACCACGACGCTGTCCGCGTAGATGTCGGTGGTGCCGGAGAGGTCGCCGACGACGGAGAAGCCGGTGGACCGCGAGTCGGACTCGCGCGGGATGCGCGCGACGCGGAGCGCCGCCGCGCGCGTGGCCGCCCGGATCCGCTCCTTGGGGGCGAACGCCCGCGACTCGCTGCGCGCCTTGATCACCGCGAGGATGTTCTTCTGCACGCTCGCCCTCACGCGGTCGGCCCACCAGCCGGCATACCTGTTGAGGCGTGTGGTCACGCGATAGCGGCTCGTGAGGGTCAGCCGCGTGCGCGTGTCACCGCCGGGCTCGAGTTCGTACGTCCCCGTCAACACGTCGAAGTAGGGGCCGCCGATGGCGACGTGCCGATCGAGCGCGGGCGCCGTCGTCGAGGGACGCGGCGCGATCGCGAAGGAGAGGCGCGACTCGGCGTCCCATGCGGTGATGGTCTCGACGAACGCGATGTCGCGCTCGAAGCTCGCGACGCGGACCCCGCCCTCCTGCGGGTAGTCGAGCGTCGCGGCGAGCGGGGCGGGGAATCCGATCGCCGTGTAGAGTGCGCGCCCGCGCTCGGCCGCGAGGATGGTGTCCACGTCCGCGATCTCGTCCCACACGCGCGCCCGACCGGCGGCGATGTCGATCGCGGTCGCGCGCTCCGTCAGCCGGTCCGAGAGGGGCAGCCGCTGCTCGAGCGGCATCGCGATCAGTGGGAGGGCGATGAGGGCCAGCACCTCCGAGGTGCCACCCGTCTTCGCGCGCGCATGGGCCATGAGTCCGCCGATGGAGGCGCCCAGCAGGAGCAGCGGCAGCGCCAGGATCACGCAGATCGTGCCCTCCCAGCGCGCGACGTAGAGCACGCCCAGCACGACCAGCACCGGCAGCCAGGCCACCAGCGCCGCCGCCAGCCGCGAGCGCGGGCCGGCGCCCTTGACCGCGAGGTAACCCATCGCCACCGGCACGCCCGCGAGGAACGAGACCGAGACGATCACGATCGCGGTGGGCCAGAGCACGGCGCCCGCGACGTAGAACGCGAGCCCGAGCGCCACCGCGCCGATGAGGAACGCCACCCGTCGCTCCGGTGTCATGCCGCCTCTTTTCCCACAAGACCGTTGGGCACTCGCCGACGCAACGCACGCGCCGGTGCGCCCCGATGGACCTCACACATGCTTCAGTTTCCAGCGTCCGCGCTTGAAGAGGACCGCGCTCACCAGCGCGAGGACCGAGTACGCGACGCTCACCGCGATGAACACGCCTCGCGCCTCGAACCCGAACGCCGTCGCCAGTGCCCACGCGAGCGGGATCTGCACCACCCAGAACACGAACAGGTTGATCCAGGTGGGTGTCCAGGTGTCGCCCGCGCCGTTGAACGCCTGCTCCAGCACCATGCCGAGCGCGAAGAGGGGGAACCCCACCGCGATCGCCCGCAGGCCATACGCCGCGATCACCGCCACCGCGGG
>JAOUHR010000062.1 GCA_029884515.1 Gemmatimonadota bacterium | reverse complement strand
CCGCCACCGCGGGATCCGCCGTGAACCAGCGCACGATCGCGGGCGCGAACACGAAGAAGAGCAGCCCCGTGGTCCCCAGGAAGATCGCGTTGGAGCGCGCGGCCGCCCACACCGCTCGCTCGGCGCGGTCCGGCAGCTTCGCCCCGAGCGACTGGCCCACCATCGTGGCGGCCGCCGCCCCGATGCCGAACGCCGGCATCAGCGCGAAGAGCACCACGCGGATGGCGATGGTGTACCCCGCCATCGCCACGCTGCCGAACCCGGCGATCACCCGGATGAGCCCGAGCCAGCTCAGGGACCCGATCGCGACCTGGATGGTGCCGGTGCCGGAGAGGGACGCGATGCGCCACATCGTCGAGGGCTCCACGGCGAGGTGCCGCCGCTTCACCGCGAGATGTCCGCTCCCCTTGGCCAGCAGCCACAGCGCGAAGAGGAACCCGATCCCACGTCCCATGGTGGACGCGATCGCCGCGCCGGTGAGCCCGAGTTCGGGGAAAGGTCCGAGGCCGAAGATCAGGGTCGGGTCCATGAGGATGTTGATGCTGTTGCCGAGGATGAGCACGCGCATCGCGACCGCCGGGTCCCCCGCGCCGCGGAAGACGGCGTTCACGAGGAAGAGCAGGAAGACGGTGGAGCTCCCCCCGATCAGCACGCGCGCATACCCCGTGCCGGTGGCGAGCACGTCCGGGCCGGCGCCCATCAGGGCGAGCAACTGGGGCGCGAAGAGCGCGCCGAGGATCCCGAGCGTGCCCGAGATGAGGGCCCCGAGCATGAGCACCTGCACGGCGGCGCGCGCGGCGCCGTCCCGGTCCTTCTCGCCGATGCGCCGCGAGACCACCGCCGTGGCGCCGATGCTCAGGCCGAACGCGATCGTGTAGATGACGATCATGATCGACTCGGTGAGCCCCACCGTGGCGACGGCGGCCGAGCCCAGCCGGCCCACGAAGAAGACGTCGGTGACGGCGAAGAGGCTCTCCATCGCCATCTCCACCACCATCGGGACGGCGAGGAGGAAGATCGCGCGGCCGAGCGGGCCCGCGGTGTAGTCGTGCTGGGTGCCGCGGAGCGCGTCGCGGAGGTCGCGCCAGAGCCCGCCCGCGGGAACGGGGGGCGTGAGCACGACGGCTTCAGGATCGGGATGCACGCAGGACCTCGTCAGGAACGCAATTGGGAACGCCCCACCCGCGGGAACGAAGCAGGAGGGGCGTGGATCCGCGAGGAGCGGCGCGCGTGGCCGCTGCTACCCGAGGTGCCCTGCTTCGGCGGGGATCATGATGATCGGTCGGATGGTCAGGCCCACGGCAGCACCAGGGTTCGGGTCTTGAATGGCGAGGGAGTACGGTAAAAGGGCCGGGGTGCTGGCGCAATCCCCGCGCGGCCGGTCACGGATCATCGGCGCGCCTGAGCACCTCCGCCACGAGGCGCTCGAGGACCTGCGGCCGGTCGCCTTGGACATGCGGTCCCGGGAGCCACACCATCTGCTTCGGCTCGGCGGCCGCGCGCCAGAGGATCTCCGTCGACGCGCGCGGGATCCGCTCGTCCTCCACGGCGTTCAGCATCACGAGCGGACGGGGGGCGACCCTCGCGATCCATCGCTCGGGTGCGAGGCGCGGGCCGGAGGCGAGGAGTGTCACGAGGCCGGCGGCGACGAAGCGCGCCGGGGTGAAGGTGATGTCGCGCTTCAATCCCTGCTCGATCATGGCGAAGGGGTCGCCGCCGCCGTGCGCCAGCCAGAGCCGGGTCACCCGGGCGTCGCGGGCCGCGGCGATCGTCGCGAAGGGGACACCGAAGCTCGCGCCGAGGAGCTCCACCCGCGTGGAGTCCACGTCCGGCCGTTGCAGCAGATAGTCCAGCGCCAGCTGCACCGCCGCCGGCGTGTCGTAGAGCGCCCGTCGGATCGCCGGCACCTGTGCGACCAGCATCAGGCCCTTCGCGTCGGCGTCGCCCTCGAACGGGTATTCGAGGGACGCGAGGACGTTGCCGCGCGTGTCGCCGATGAGCGCGCCCACCTTCTTGCCCCGCTGGTGCCCGCCGAGGAGGACGAAGAGCGGCCGCCGCACGATCGAGTCGGGGCGCTCGGGCGCGGCGGGCCGGCGGATCGCCACCTCGAAGGCGAGGCCGCTGGTCGCGCGGAGGCGCACGAGTTGCTCCGTCGCCGCACCGTCCCGCTCCGGCCGGCCCTCATCCACGGCCGCGAGTCTGCTCCGGCGCGCGTCCATCCGCGGCGTCGGGTCGCGCAGCAGCCAGAGCACGGCCGCGAGCACCGTCCCGGCCAGCGCGGCGACGGCCCAGCGCAGCCGGCGCCAGGTCATGCGAGGAGGAGCGCCTCGATGCCGGCGGCGATCCGTTCCGCGTCCGGGAGCACCGCCTCCAGGAGCACCGGGTGATATGGCATCGGGATGTCGCGCGGCGCCAACCGCTTCACCGGCGCGTCGAGGTGCCAGAACGCCTCGTCGGCCACCACGCTCGCGATCTCCGCGCCGAAACCCGCGGTGAGGTTGTCCTCGTGCACGATCAGGCATCGGCCCGTCTTCTCGACGGACGCCAGCACCGCCGTCCGGTCCCAGGGCGCGATCGTGCGCAGGTCGATCAGTTCCACGCGCTCGCCGAACCGCTCCACGGCTTCCGCGCAGCGGTGCACCATCGCGCCCCAGGTCACGAGCGTGAGGTCGCTGCCCGCGCGGATGGTCCGCGCCGTGCCGAGCGGCAGCACGTAGTCGTCACCGGGGTACCGCGCGCTCCCGTCACCGGTCATGAGCAACGAGCGGTGCTCGAAGAAGATCGTCGGGTTGGGGCTCCGCATCGCCGCCCGCAGGAGGCCCACCGCATCGGCCGAGTTGGAGGGCATCACCACCTGCCAGCCGTAGGCGTGCGCGAAGCGCACCTCGTCGCTCAGGCTGTGCCAGGGGTCGCCCACGTCCTTGCCGAAGCCCCCGGGCATCCGCACCACCATCGGCGCGGCGAAGCGGTTCGCGGTACGCCACCGCATGGTGCCGGTGTTGTTGAGCTGTTCCGTCGCGGGGTCGGCGTACTTCCGGAACTGGATCTCGGCCACCGGCATGAGGCCGCTGATCGCAAGCCCTGACGCGCGGCCGATGATCCCCTCCTCGGAGAGGCTGGTGTCGAACACGCGGTCGGCACCGAACTGCTTCTGCAGGCCCTCGGTCACGAGGTGGACGCCCCCCTTCCGACCCACGTCCTCGCCGAACACGACCACCTTCGGATTCACGGCGAGTTCGTGCCGCAGCGTGCGCCGCACGGCCTCGGCGAACCGGAGCAGCTCGCCCTCCTCCGCTGCGACCGGGGTGCCGCCCAGCGCCGCGCGTTCGCCGCGTGTCAGGCCGCCGAACGCCTGCGGCGTGCCCGGCGTGTCGTCGGCGTGGACGTACGCGGCGATCCCCGAGGCGTCGGGCACCGGGCGCGCCCGCGCGCCCTTCTGCGCGCGCTCCACGTCGCGGGCGACCTCGACCTCGAGTGCGCTCCAGTCGGCGGTGGAGAGGAGCTTGGGCACGAGGTACTTCCGCAGGCGCGGCAGCGGGTCGCGCTTCTGGTCGGCCGCGATCTCCTCGTCCGAACGGTACCCCTTCTGGTTGTCCGGCCCCGAGTGGCTCGAGAGGCGCGGCAGCGTGAGGTGCACGAGCGCCGGGCCCGCGCCCGCGCGCACATGCGCCACCGCCTCGGCGAGGAGCGTGGCGGTCTCGTGCGGGTCGGTGCCGTCGCCGTCCTTCACCAGCAGGTTCGCGAACGAGGCGAGATTCGCCGCGATGTTCCCGCCCGGCGTCTGCATCTCCCCTTTCACGGAGATGCCGAGGTCGTTGTCCTCGATGTAGAAGAGCATCGGGAGCGTGAGCGTGGTGGCCATCGTCAGCGCCGACCAGAACCCGTTGGTCGCCACCGAGGCGTCGCCACCCAGCGCGACGCCGAGTGCGCCCTTCCACGTGGCGTCCTTGAGCGTGTCGCGATGGTAGGTGATGGCCTGTGCCCAGCCCGCGGCGGGCGTGTACTGCGAGCCCACGTCGCCCGACATCGGGAGCACGATCGGTCCGTCCGGGTTCGGGAGGTTGCACACCACGCCGATGTCGCGCCCGTCGGAGAAGCCGCCGGCGCGCCCGAGCGGGGAGCCGAGCGCGTCTTCCAGCGTGAGGCCGAGCGAGAGGAGGAGCGGGCGGTTGCGGTAGTAGGCGCCGGCGGCGTCGTGGCGCCCGGTGATGAGCGAGCCGAGGATGCACTGCGCGACGTCGTGCCCGCGCGAGGAGAACTGGTAGAGCACCACGTGGTCCTTCGGCACGCTCGCGCGGTTGCGGTTCGTCGCCTCCTCGGCGTCGTCGAGGGCGCGCGAGGCGAGTGCGAGGTACGCGATGCGGCGCCAGTCGAAACCGGCGAGGGGCGTGTCGGCCATGCGGGGAATCTGCGGGCGCGCGCCGGTGGAAGGAACCGCGCGGCCCCCGCCGGCGCGGCGGGCCGAGTATCTTAGAGCCATGATCACCGGACTCGTCCTCGCCGAGCTCGCGGAGGGAGTGCTCACCCTCACGCTCAACCGCCCGAGCGTCCTCAACAGCTTCAACCGGGCGATGGCCGCCGAGCTGCAGCAGGCGCTCGCCCGCGCCGCCAGCGACCCCGAGGTGCGCTGCGTGGTCCTCACGGGCGCGGGCCGCGGCTTCTGCGCGGGGCAGGACCTGCAGGAAGCGCTCCCCGCCGGCGACGGCCCGATCCCCGACATCAGCGAGATCGTGCGCGCGAGCTACAACCCGATCATCAAGGCGATCCGCGGCCTCGAGAAGCCGGTGATCTGCGCCGTCAACGGCATCGCGGCCGGCGCGGGCGCCAATCTCGCCTTCGCCTGCGACCTCACGATCGCCGCCGAGGAGGCGAGCTTCGTCGAGAGTTTCGCCAAGCTCGGGCTCATCCCCGACACGAGCGGCACCTTCTTCGTGCCGCGCCTCGCGGGGCCACAGCGCGCCACGGGGATGTTCTTCCTCGCCGACAAGGTCCCCGCCGCGCGCGCCAAGGAGTGGGGCCTCATCTGGGACGTGGTGCCGCACTCGCACCTGGCCGAGATGACGCAGCACCTCGCGCGCCAGCTCGCTGCCCAAGCCACGCGCGGCTTCGGGCTCACGAAGCGGGCGATGAACCAGGCATGGGCGAACTCGCTGGAGCAGCAGCTCGAGGTCGAGGCGCAGCACATGCAGGAGGCCGGACGCACGGCGGACTACGCCGAAGGGGTGCGCGCCTTCCTCGAGAAGCGCCCGCCCGTCTTCAGGGGCGCGTGAGCGTGGCGCCACTCGGCAGGAAGACGGTCGTGGGCGTGGCGGGCGCCGGTGCGATGGGCGCCGGCATCGCGCAGGTCGCGGCCGCCGCCGGGCACCGCGTGGTGCTCGCCGATGCGGCACCGGCGGCGGTCGCGCGGGCGCGCGACGGCCACGCGACGATCATGGCGCGGCTGGTCGAGAAGCAACGCCTCACCCGCGCCGACGCCGACGCGCTCCTCGCGCGCATCGGCTACCACGAAGGCGTCGGCGAGCAGGCCCTGCGGGCGTTCGCATCCTGCGGCCTCGTGATCGAGGCGATCGTCGAGGACCTCGCGGCGAAGCGTGCCCTCTTCGCCGCGCTCGAGGGCGTCGTCGCCGGGTCGTGCGTGCTCGCGACCAACACGTCGTCGCTCTCGGTCGCGGCGATCGCCGGCGGCTGCCGCGACGCCTCGCGCGTGGTGGGCATCCACTTCTTCAACCCGGCGCCCGTGATGCCGCTGGTGGAGATCGTGCCGGCCATCACCACCGACGCCGCGGTCGCGCAGGACGTGCGCGCCCTCGTGGACGCCTGGGGCAAGGTCACCGTCGTCGCCACCGACACGCCGGGCTTCATCGTGAACCGCGTGGCGCGCCCGTTCTATGGCGAGTCGCTCCGCATCCTCGAGGAGCACATCGCCGACACCGCCACCATCGACTGGGCGATGCGCGAGCTCGGCGGCTTCCGCATGGGGCCGTTCGAGCTGATGGACTTCATCGGCAACGACGTGAACTTCGCGGTCACGAGCGCGGTGTTCGAGGCGATGTTCTACGACCCGCGCTACCGCCCCGCGCTCACGCAACGACGCCTGGTGGAGGCGGGACTCCTCGGGCGGAAGTCGGGGCGCGGCTACTACGACTACCGGGAGGGCGCGGGCGCGCCGCCGGCCACCGAGGACCCGATGCTGGGGCGCGCGATCGTCGAGCGCGTGGTCGCGATGCTCGTCAACGAGGCGGTGGACGCGGTGCAGCTCCGCATCGCGAGCCCCGAGGACCTCGAGCTGGCGATGACCAAGGGCGTGAACTACCCGCGCGGCCTCCTCGCCTGGGGCGATGAGATCGGGCCGAGCACCGTGCTCTCCACCCTCGAGTCGCTGCAGGCGGAGTACGGTGAGGACCGCTACCGGCCGAGCCCGCTGCTCCGGCGCACGGCGCACGCCGGCGGGCGCCTCCTCCCGTGAGCGCCGCCGCCGACCGCACGGCCCGGGACGTGGTCGCCCGCATGCTGGCGCGCGACGCCTTCTCGCAGTGGCTCGGGGTGGAGCTGGTGGAGGTCGCCGCGCAGCGCGCCGTGATCCGGATGACCGTCCGCGACGAGATGGCGAACGGCTTCGGCTTCGCGCACGGCGGCATCGTCTACTCCTTCGCCGACAGCGCGCACGCCTTCGCCACCAACTCGAGCGGCGAGATCAGCGTCGCCGTGGACTGCAGCATCAGCTACCCGGCGGCCGTTCGCGCCGGCGACGTGCTCACGGCCACGGCCGTCGAGCAGACCTCCACCAACCGCCTCGCGTTCTGCGACGTGACCGTCCGCAACCAGCTGGGCGCGGTCGTCGGCCACTTCCGCGGCACCGTCTACCGCACCCGCACACCGCTTCCCGAATGAACACGGCCTACCTCATCGACGGCGTCCGCACGCCGATCGGCAGGCTCGGCGGCGCGCTCAGCGACGTCCGCGCCGACGACCTCGCGGCGCACGCCATCCGCGCGCTCCTCGCCCGCCACCCCGATCTCGACCCCGCGCGGGTCACGGATGTCATCCTCGGCTGCGCGAACCAGGCGGGGGAGGACAACCGCAACGTCGCGCGGATGGCGCTCCTCCTCGCCGGCATGCCGGTGACCGTGCCGGGCGAGACCGTGAATCGCCTGTGCGCCTCGGGCCTGAGCGCGATCGCCGGGGCGGCGCGCGGCATCAAGGTCGGCGAGGGCGACCTCTACGTCGCCGGCGGCGTGGAGAGCATGACGCGGGCGCCCTACGTGCTCTCCAAGAGCACCACGGCATTCGGACGTGACATGGAGCTCTTCGACACGAGCCTCGGCTGGCGCTTCGTGAATCCGGCGATGGCGAAGGCCCACGGCACCGACTCGATGGGCGTCACGGCGGAGAACGTCGCGGCGCAGTATGGGGTGACTCGCGCCGACCAGGATGCATTCGCGCTCCGGTCCCAGCAGCGCGCGGCGGCGGCACAGGCGGCCGGCCGGCTCGCCGAGGAGATCGTCGCCGTCGAGATCCCGCAGCGGAAGGGGCCGGCGATGCGCGTGGAGCAGGACGAGTTCCTGCGTCCGCAGACCACGCTCGAGACGCTCGGCACGCTCAAGCCGGCGTTCCGCACGGACGGCAAGGGCTCGGTGACGGCGGGGAACAGTTCGGGGCTGAACGACGGCGCGGCCGCGCTGCTCGTGGCGTCCGAACAGGCCGTGAAGGCCATGGGCCTGACGCCGGCGGTGCGCGTGGTGGCGAGCGCGGCGGCCGGGGTCGAGCCGCGGATCATGGGGATGGGACCGGTGCCTTCCACCCGGCGCGTGCTCGCGCTCGCAGGCCTGACGCTCGAACAGATGGACGTCATCGAGCTGAACGAGGCGTTCGCGGCGCAGGGGCTCGCGTGCCTGCGCGAGCTCGGGGTGCCCGACGACGATCCGCGCGTGAATCCCAATGGCGGCGCGATCGCGATCGGGCATCCGCTCGGGATGAGCGGCGCGCGCCTGGCGCTCACGGCGATGCGCGAGCTCGGGCGACGCCAGGGTCGCTATGCGCTCTGCACGATGTGCATCGGCGTGGGTCAGGGTTTCGCGATGGTGCTCGAACGCGCCTGAGCGGCCGGACGCGCGCCGGCCGGCCGGGCGCTACTCGGCCCGCGGCGTCTCGTCGGCGCGGTACGGGTCCAGCATCGCCCGCAGCCGTTCCGCGAGCTCCGTGCCGGTGAACGGCTTCCGCAGCAGCTCGAAGTCGCCCGAGGCGCGCGCCACGCGGTCGAGGGCCGTGCCCGTGTGCCCGGAGATGAGCAGCACCGGCAGTCCCGGATGCGCCACCCGGAGCCAGGTCGCGAACTCGATCCCGGATTCGCCCGGCATCATCACGTCCGAGACGACCGCGTCCACGGACCGCGGGTCGCCGTCGATCACCGCGCGGGCCTCGTGCGCCGACGCCACGGCCACGGACGCGTAGCCCAGGGCGTCGAGCAGGCGGATGAGCTGCTCGCGGACGGGGAGCT
>JAOUHR010000438.1 GCA_029884515.1 Gemmatimonadota bacterium | reverse complement strand
TCGCCGGCACGTGCAGCGAGACGACGTCGGCGGCGGCGAGGAGTGCATCGAGGGTCGCGACGAAGGTGACGCCCGCGGGTGCAACGCCCGCGCCCCCATCGGGCGGCGTGCGCGTCCACGCCACCACGGGCATGCGGAACGCCGCGTGGGCGCGCGCCGCCACCGCGGCGCCGATGCGGCCGTAGCCCACGACGCCGAGCGTCCGGCCGGTGAGCCGCCGGCCGAGGAGATGCGTCGGGCGCCAGCCCGTCCACGCACCCGCTCGAAGTTCGCGCTCGCCCTCGCCAGCGCGGCGCAGCACGGCGAGCATCAGGAGGATCGCGAGGTCCGCCGTGTCGTCCGTCAGCACGTCAGGGGTGTTGGTGACGACGATCCCCGCGCGCGCCGCGGCCTCGAGCGCGATGTGGTTCACGCCCACGCCGAAGTTGGCGAGGATGCGCGCGCGGAGTGGCCCCGTCGCGAAGCACGCGGCGTCCAACCGGTCGGTCACGGTGCACAGCACCGCATCGCAGTCGCGCAGGCCGTCGCGCAACTCCACACCCGTGAGCGGGCGATCGTCCGCGTCCTGCACCACGTCGAACCGCTCGCCGAGCGCCGACTCGACGCGCGCCGGGAGCCGGCGCGTGACCAGCAACCGCGGCCGCGCGCTCACGCCGACTCGTGGTACCAGCGCTGCGCCGCCGCGACCCCGGCGCCATACGGCACGGCGATGCCCGCGTCGTGCAGCGCGAGTTCCGCGCCGCCGAGCGCGCCGAGCAGCATGAGAGCATTCACGTCGCCCATGTGTCCGATCCGGAACACCTTCCCGTTGAGCCGCCCCAAGCCGGAGCCGAGCGCCATGTCCCAGCGCCGGAACGCCGCGTCGATCACGTGCCGCGCATCGTTCCCCTCGGGCACGACGATGGCGCTCACCGTGTTCGAGCGCGACTCGGGGTCGCGCGCGCAGAGCTGCAGCCCCCAGGCGTGCACCGCGCGGCGCACCCCCTCGGCGAGTCGCGCGTGCCGCGTGACGACCCGCGGCATTCCCTCCTCGTGCAGCATGTCGAGCGCCTCGCGCAGCCCGAAGAGGTGGGCGAGCGGCGGCGTGTACGGGAAATAGCCCTGGTCGTTGTGCAGGATCTGCGGCCGCAGGTCGAAATAGGCGCGCGGATACCGCGTGGTCTCGATGCGCCCGAGCGCCTCGGGTGAGACACAGAGCATCCCGAGCCCGGCAGGCATCATGAACCCCTTCTGAGAGCCGCAGATCGCGACGTCCACGCCCCAGGCGTCGAACTGGAAGTCGAGCGATGCGATCGAGCTCACGCCGTCCACGAGGAGGAGGGCCGGGTGGTCGGCTTCGTCAATCGCCTCCCGGATCGCCGCGATGTCGTTCGTGACGCCCGTCGCGGTCTCGTTGTGCACGAGGAGCACCGCCTTGATCGCATGCGCCTTGTCGGCGGCGAGAGCTGCGCCGATGCGCGCGGGGTCCACCGCCTCCCCCCACTCCAGGTCGATGACGTCCGCCCGGAAGCCAAGCCGCTCGGCCGTGTCGATGAAGAGGTGCGAGAACTGCCCGAAGCGCACGCCGAGCACGCGGTCCCCTGGCTCGAGCGTGTTGGTGAGCGCGGCCTCCCACATGCCGGTGCCGGTCGCGGCGAACAGGAAGGGACGCCCCTCCTCGGCACCGAACACGGGCTTGAGGTCGCGCAGGAGCCCGTGCGTGAGTTCCGGGAACGCGCTCGAGCGGTGGTCCTCCATCGCGCGGTGCATCGCGCGCAGGACGCGGTCCGGGACATTCGACGGACCGGGGACGAAGAGGTGGTGGCGGCCGGGCATGGGAAGGGTGTCGGAGTGCGGTGGGAGGGAACTCCGTCCGAATGTAGCTTGCAGGCATGACCACGCCCACCGTGCTGCCGACGCCTGGCCGTCGCATCGCGCGCGCCCTGACGCTGCGGTGCCCGGAGTGCGGCGCGAGCGGGCTCTTTCGCCATTGGCTCCAGCTGCGGCCGCGGTGCATGCGCTGCGCACTGCGCCTCGACCGCGGCAAACCCGACCACTTCGTCGGCGCGTACCTGGTGAACCTGATCCTCGCCGAGCTGCTCTTCGCCGGCGGGCTCGGGGTCTGGCTCGTCGCGGTCTGGCCCGCGGTGCCGTGGGACGAGATCCAGTACGTGGCCGTGGCGGCCATGCTCCTCTCGCCGCTCGTCACCTATCCGTTCACGCGCACGATGTGGCTCGCCGCGGACCTGATCTTCGATCCGCCGAAGGCGTCGGATCGCTGACCGCGACACGATTCCGTCCATGCCTGTGCGTCCGCACTTCCCGCTCGCCCTGCTGCTCGCCATCGTTCACACTGCCTGCGACTTCCCCGCGCGCCCCAACCCCACCGAGACGTGGAGCGCGGACATCACGAGCACGAACCAAGTGCTGTTCATGGGATTCACACGCCACGGCACGAGGCTCAACGGGAGCGCCACGCTCTCGGACCTCCTGGGCTCTGGCCCGGGCGAGGCGCTCGTGCTCACCGGTACGCGGCGGGCAGACACCGTGGATATCGCGCTCGCA
>JAOUHR010000437.1 GCA_029884515.1 Gemmatimonadota bacterium | reverse complement strand
CTGATCGACGGCTACGGCAGCGCGCCGCGCGGGCCCGTGGACGTCGTGGTCGAGGGCAACCGGATCGCGCAGATCGTCGGCGTCGGTTTCCCGAAGGTGCCGATCGACACGAGCAAGCGTCCGAAGGGCGCGACGCGTGAGCTGGACGCCGAGGGCATGTACCTGATGCCCGGCCTCGTGGACCTGCACGTGCACCAGGGCACGCAGCAGAAGGCACCCGCGAGCGAGTACTACAACAAGCTCTGGCTCGCCAACGGGATCACCACGGTGCGGGGCGTCCCGTTCGGGAGCTTCGACTACTCGGTGAAGGAGCGCGCCCGCAGCGCGAGCAACACGATCACGGCGCCCCGCTACGTGGTGTACCAGCGTCCGGGCACGGGATGGGGGCGTGCGGTCCCGCGCACGCCCGAGGACGCACGGGCGTGGGTGCGCTGGGCCAAGGAGAACGGCGCCGACGGCCTCAAGCTTGGCGCCGAGCGGCCCGACCTGATGGAGGCCTATCTCGACGAGGCGAAGAAGCTCGGACTCGGCTCCACGGCGCACCTCCAGCAGAGCGGTGTGGCGCAGGTGAACGCCGACGTCGCGACGCGCATGGGCCTGGAGACAATCACGCACTTCTATGGCATCTTCGAGTCGATGTATGACAGCAGCCAGGTGCAGCCCTGGCCGCTCGACGCGAACCTCGCGGACGAGCAGACGCGCTTCGGGCAGGTCGCGCGTCAGTGGAACCTGGTGACGCCGCGCAGCGAGAAGTGGAACCGCTTCCTCAAGGACCTCGTCGCCCGCGACGTGACGCTCGACCCGACGATGACCACGTACCTCACCGGACGCGACGTCGTGAAGCGAATGAACGAGCCCTGGCACGCGAAGTACACCATCCCGTCGCTCTGGGACTACTACACGCCCGACCGCACCAACCACGGGTCCTACTTCTTCGACTGGACCACGGCCGACGAGGTCGCCTGGCGGAACTTCTACCGCGTCTGGATGATCTTCCTCAACGACTACAAGAACATGGGCGGGCGGGTGACGGCCAGTTCGGACGCCGGATTCATCTACAACACGCCGGGGTTCTCCACCATCGAGGAGCTGGAGCTGTTGCAGGAGGCGGGGTTCTACCCGGGCGAGGCGATCCGTGCCGGCACGTATCACGCGGCGCAGACGATCTTCAAGCCGATGCGGAAGCCGATCGAGTACGGCGTGGTGGAGCCGGGCATGCTCGCCGACCTGGTGATCGTCGATGCGAATCCGTTCGAGAACCTGAAGGTGCTCTATGGCACGGGTTGGTTCCGCCTCAACGACACGACGGGCAAGGTGGAGCAGTACGGCGGCGTGAAGTGGACCATCAAGGACGGGATCGTCTACGACGCCAAGCGGCTGCTCGCGGACGTCGAGGAGATGGGGAACGCGCAGCGCCGCGCCCGCGCGAGGCCCTAGGGAGAAGGTCGTTCGCGCCCTTGGTCCCGACCCGTCGCCGCTCCTAGATTGCGGTGACCTGACCAACGAGATGGGAGCGAACGTGGCGGCATTCGAGTACGACGTGGTGATCATCGGCGCGGGGCCGGCCGGCATGTGCGCCGGCCTCTACGCCGGGCGCGCGATGCTGAAGGCGGTGGTGCTCGAGCGCGGCTTCCCCGGCGGCGAGCTGCTCAACACCGAGGTGATCGAGGACTACATCGGGTTCGAGCACGTGCTCGGGCACGAACTCGCTGCGAAGTTCCAGGCGCACGCCGAGAAGTTCGGCGCCGAGATCCGCACGTCCACACCGGTGGAGGCGATCACCAAGCGCCCCGACGGCATGTTCGAGAGCCGCGTCGAGAACGGTGACCTCTTCGTCTCGCCCACGGTGATCGTGACGGCGGGCGGCACGCCGGTGAAGCTCGGGATCCCGGGCGAACTGGAGTACGCGGGGAAGGGCGTCTCGTACTGCGCGATCTGCGACGGCGCGTTCTATCGTGGGCACACCATCCTGGTGGTCGGTGGCGGCGACGCCGCGTGCGAGGAGGCGGACTTCCTCACGCGCTACGCCGAGAAGGTGTATCTCGTGCACCGGCGCGACGCGTTCCGCGCCTCCAAGATCGTGCAGCAGCGCGTCTTCCAGAACCCGAAGATCGAGGTGATCTGGGACACGGTCGTCGAGGAGGTCGTGGGCAAGGACGGGCTGATGACGCACGCGCGGATCCGGAACGTGCAGACCGGGGCGTCGCGCGACCTCGTCGCCACCGGCGCCTTCATCTTCATCGGCTTCACGCCGAACACCGGTATCATCAAGGCGCACGTCGAGCACGATGCCGGCGGCTACGTCATCACCGACGCGAACATGCAGAGCTCCGTGCCCGGCCTCTTCATCGCCGGGGACATCCGAGCGCAGCTCACGCGGCAAGTCACCACCGCCGTCGGAGACGCGACCACGGCGGCCATCGCGGTCGAGAAGTTCCTGACCGCGCGCAAGAACGGCGACCCGGCGCCCCTGCCGCAGCCGATGTTGACGGGCGCCTCGGCGTGACTGGGCTCACGGTCGACACGCGCGTGGTCGGCCCGTTCCAGG